>NZ_JGCK01000057.1:0-6453 GCF_001639905.1 Kosmotoga sp. DU53
ATACCGTAAGCCCGGCTACGCCGGGGGTAAGCACGMTGTSCGKCGTGGGTKAGCACGCTAGGCGTGGGTAAGCTTGGCTGCGCCAAGGGTAAGCCCAGCTGCGCTGGGGGTGCGAACCGCTTCGCGGTTGGTACGCACCTTCGGTGGAAAAAAAGAACCAGACTGGATGTTGGAGATTGGATTTTAGATAAAGATAGGGTCTAGGGTTTAGAAAAAGAGACGAACAACCTACAACCAACGACCTACAACGATGATGGGCACGTTATGCGTTGCGAGCTGGTGTTCGGGCTATACTTGACTTTGAATTGCAGAAAATAGTATACTGGACAGTAAGTTACGGGATAGTATACAAGGGGTGGGATTGTGAGATTTTACGACAGAGTCAAAGAAAGGGAGTTTTTTGAAAAAATAAAAACCACAAAGAAAAAGCAAATGATTGTAATTTTTGGGCGGAGAAGAATAGGGAAAACTACACTGTTGCGAAAGGTGCTTCCTGATGCTGCTTACTTTTTTGTCGATACGCGTTCTTCTGAAACCCTACTTGCAGATTTTTCAAGACAAGTTTTCAATGGTCTGTTTGAAAATTGGGAAAGCTTTTTTTGTTACCTCTTCAAGAACTATGAAACCGTTATCTTTGATGAATTTCAAAATTTCTTACGAGTTGATCGTTCGGGTTTTTCAAGTCTTCAAAAAGTCTGGGACGAACTGGATTCGAAAACAATGTTAATACTATGCGGCTCATATGTAGGAATGATGAAGAGAATCTTTTTCGACAGCAAGGAACCCCTTTTTGGTAGAAGCGATTATAAACTTCAACTGAAACCATTCGATTTTATTAGTGCTGCTGAGATGCTCTTGAATTTTGGTTACCCAATTGATGAAGTTATTACCTGGTATTCAATATTGGGTGGTGTTCCTAAATATCTGTGGTATCTCGATAAAAGAAGGCCTTTCAAAGAACTTCTGTACGAACTTTTCTTTGCCGAATTCGCTCCTTTCAGGGAAGAGGGCAAAAACCTGCTTGTAGGGGAGTTTGGCTCTGAACATCCGGGATACTTCGCTGTACTTGAAGCAATAGGAGATCTCGACAGGGAAGCAAAGGAAATCACTGATAGAACCAACATGAATAGAACCAAAGTGATGAAGTACATAAACGAACTGGTGAATTATTATGACATTATCGAGAAAGTGGATAATCGGTTGTCGAAGGCTCAGCGTGGGGCAAGATACAGAATAAAAGATAATTTCCTGAGTTTCTGGTTTAGATATATATATGCTCAACAGGCTGTTGTTGAGTTCAATCCGCAGGCGGCTTTTGAATATACTCTGGAAAATCAGCCGGCATCTACTGGAAGGGCTTTTGAGAAGATTATCTCTTCACTTATTCCGTTGTTTTACAATGAAGGGATAATACCTGTTATGCCCCACAAAGTGGGAAAGCACTGGGGAAAAGTACCGGGAGCAAAGGATAAAAGTTATGAAATAGATCTGGTTGGAGAAGATAAAGCCTCAATATTAGTTTTCGAATGCAAATGGACAAATAAACCAGTTACAAGAAAAACTGCAAATGATTTTCTGAAAAAATGTGACTATATAAAGGATAGTCGAAAGAGGATTCCGGTCATGATAAGCAAATCGGGTTTTGTCGGAAACATAGATGAGAAGATAGTAAAAATAGATCTTGACACAATAGAGAGGTTAGTTAAAAAGCATATAGGGGTTCGGTAAAGCTGATGGAGTGACGGCTGATAAAGCGATGCGAACCACTTCGTGGTTGTACCGGACTCATTCTGAGTTGACTTGAACTGCCTCATCGCGCTATATTGCAGCGGCTATGCTGAGCTAAAGTGAAGCTCAGGCTATGCGTGACTGATAAAACGATGCGAACCACTTCGTGGTTGTCTCGAACTCATTCTGAGTTGACTAGAACTGCTGCGCAGTTGTCCCGATCGACTTCGTCGATGACGCATTTTTTAAAAAAGAGAAGAAGTTAATTAATTCGCGTGCTTTAAATACTTTATGAGAGCTGATAATCTGTGTTCTAGAGTCTCACACATTTTGATTATCAAACGAAAGTCTTCTTGACTGAGATAACCGATTTTGTTTGATAGGATGCATTGGGTTTGGAGTTCGTATAATGAGCCTTTGGCTATGTTGAGGAATCTTACGAAATCTTTAGCTGAATCTCTGCCCTTTCCTTCTACTATGTTAGATGGTATTGATACTGCAGCTCTTCTTATTTGGTCTGTTATACCAAAGATTTCTGTTTTTGGGAATTTATCTGTGATTTTATATACTGTTTCAGCTAGATCCATTGCTGATTTCCAGACTTCGAGTTTTTCGATGTCCATGAGTTGTCCTCTTTTTTTGGGTTTCGAGATTAGTATAACATTTTGTTGATGCGACGCTTGCGAGGCTGTCGGCTAATGGAGCGATGTTTGCAGAGGTAGTAAGAGCAAAAAAGTGCGTATAGGGTCTGGGGTATGGATTCGGTTGCTTTTATTTTTTGAGCTTTATATTCTTTAGCACAGCAGAAACTGTGATATTTTCATTTAACCAAAACCCTTTTTGTTTCATTTTAGCAAGGTACAATTCTGCACAACTTTCGGTTATAAGATTTTTAATCACTCCAAGAGCTAGTATATATACACTTCCGTGGACCTCAATTCCAAAATCTTTACAGTATTTTCTGGCGAGTTTATCGTCGGTGAGGATTGTGGAATTTACATACTTTATTGCGGCCAGATAAATACAGGAAATCTCTCCGTCGTGGAGTCCTCTATATGAGCTGGCATAAAAAGATCTTTTGAAAAGCTCAAAATTACTACTTTCGATCTCTTGGAGAGGGAAAGGAAGGGAAACCTCTGAATGCCTTTTCGTCATATAAAATTCATCCCTGACAAAACTAGGCACAATCACGTTATTTTCCAGGATCTTAGAAAGCAAATCTATGTTTTGTATAGTAAAAAAAGTTACTAAGAACTGTATTGTCTAGTATAAACATTAATCTCTTCCTTTAAGGTTATCAAGAACTTCATAACCGTCATGACCTATTTCCTCCATCATTTTCAGGAATTTTCCGGTACTGATTTTTCCTTTCTGTAAGGCTTCATATGCGAGTAGTATGTAGCTAGTGCTTGACCAGTATATTTCATTATTACTTTCATAAAGTTCCGGGCTGAGATCGAGAAGTCGCGCTGCTTTTACAGGGGAAGCATTAAGAAGATCTTCTGGAATCTTCTTAATATGTAAGATCTGAGCTAATCTTATAACAGCGGCTTGAAAACTTACCCTGAAAAAGGCAGAAACTTTCATCGCTGTTATAAGATCTAGTTTTTTTGAATTATTATCTTCTACAAATTTTATTACTTCATCGTGAGGCATAAGAAAGCATGAGGCAAAATAATCAGCCTCTTTCTCTTTTTCTTTGTTGATTGGGGTAATTCCATCGATATGATTTTTGATGTTATGAAGTTGAAAATGGGCAAGTTCATGGCAAAGTGTGAAGTTTTGTCTACCAAGTGTATGAGACGAATTGATCACAATGACTTTCACATTGTGATCTTGTAAGGCGGCCCCAGAAAATGAATCATTTCCAAAGGGATAATAAAAAAGGAAATAGCCCTTTCTTTCAAGAACCTTTCTCAATTCTTTTTCATTAACCGCTCCACCTTGAAATCCAAGTTCAGAACGGAGAGTATTTGCGGCTGCTTCTGTTTTAGACATCCTCATCGAGAATCTCCTTTAAAAAGATAATATCTTGCATTACTTTGCTTATTTTGTCTAATACTTGTTTAGCATTTTCATCCAGTTTCTCTGCATCACGAAAAACAAATGCTAATTCTCTCTTTCTTGGCTGAATGCCCATAAGATTTTCGGGTGAAGTGTGGTATAGTTTAGCCATTTTAAACAGTAATATTGGATCAATCTTTCGTTTTCCATTCTCAAGTCGTGAAAGAATGGTTCTATCAATATTTAATAACCTTGCAGCTTCTTGTTGGGAAAGTCCAGCACGTTTACGAAATTCTTTTAATTTCATCATGTTCCTCACCTCTTTTTCTTCTAATTGATATATTAACACATTTAATCCGAAAATATGGTTAATAGTTGTGACAATATAGCACATAAATTTTAAACATGGGTGACTGGAAAAGCAGCTACGCTACTGAAGTGCTGAGCTGCGCTCAGGAGGCTCACGACGTTGACGCTTGCAACACTGTAAAAGCGGAAGAGCGAGACTGGATGCTGGAGAATAGAGAAAACACGAGGTTCTCGAATAAGAACCTGGTTGATCGTTTTGATGACTGGAGCAACTATGTTGCTGATGAAGGAATCATCTTGATTTTTTTAATGAAATAACCTTTCTTGTGGCCTGGTTTTTTAGTTAACAGCGTCCTGAGAACATGAATTTTCAGAAAAATGTGTCTTGCCGACCAGTTAATTTCAGGAATATATGTAAATGTTTTGTTGTTTTGAGGGTGATGATAGTATTGTACTTTAGTATTAGTCGTTTGTACTAAAGGTGCGATTGATTTATACATGTTCTGTGAATTTAACATTAAAGTGTGCATGAAATACGCTTTATAGTTCTCTTTTTCGCACTAAATTGGTATAATTTAATGAGAATAAAAAAGGAGGTGGAGATATGAAAAAGGTCGGTTTGTTGGTGGTAATCCTTAGCCTGGTTAGCTTTATTTTCGCTGGGGATCTCTTCTTAGGAGTAGGAGCAGATTTATATGGGGTTACTGTCTCTCTTGATGACTTCGAATTAGATGAGCTTGAAGTTGATTTTGAGGACTTTTCAGGTGCTAGCGTATTTGCTCAAGTGGATTTGTCAATATTTACTGCGCAGTTTCTCCTTGGTCGTTACGATAACAGTACCGGGGAATTTTACCAGTACGCTAATCCCAAGGCAGCTCTCGGTATAAACCTTAAACTCCCAATCTGGATTTTCTATCTGAGAGGACAGGTTGTTTCTCCATTGTCAATGCTTGAAAATCTCGCTAAGGGTTTCATCAATTACACTGATTTGTACCTCATCACAAGGCTTGGTGTTGGTGCTAGGCTTTCTAACTTCTTTGCTGAAGTAGGAATGAGTGCGGGCTCTTATGTAGCTTATTTAAATACGTTCAATCCTTTCGATGTGCCCTACGTGCTTATTGGTGTTGCATTCTAAGATCGGTTTAAATAACGGGACGCCCCTGAGGGGGCGTTTTTTATTGATGTTGACGCTTGATAATACGACGCTTGCGAGGCCGTCAGCTGGTGGAGCGACGCTCGAAGACAGAGGCTTGCGGACGCTGATAAAAGCCGAGAATCCGAGAGGGCCGCTGTGCGGCAGATACGAATCCCTTCGGGATTGATCCGAACTCTTTCAGAGTTGTCACGAACTCCTTCGGAGTTGACCCGAACTGCTGCTCGGTTGGAGCGACCGGCTACGTCGGTGATATGCGCCTGCGGCGGGAAGAGCAAAAAGTGAAATTGGATGTTGGAGACTGGATTAGGGATTTGGCTGGCATGTTATTTTGTATAGTTATGTGGTATTTGTTTTTGCGAGAAGAGTTTCTTTGGAATTCTCTGGAATCATAGTTTATAATCCTTATAGTGTGATGGATTTATTGAAAGAGGGTGGATTTTTAATGGTTGAAAAGGAATTTGATATTCAGGGTGAGGTATTGGATCGTTATTCTAACTTTGTACATATATCTTCTGTGTATGGCAAAATAAAAATACAGCAAGTGGCAGGATAATAATCCAGCAGTAAGGAAAAGAAAAAGATCATTGCCAGCATCCGGAAAATCCATTACCCTTTAATTGCACAACAAACAGTTAAAGGGGGTTAGAAAGGAGTGCTGACAATGATCCAGGTACATCATATCAAATATTTGCGAGAATTTGAAGGGAAATCATTGAGGAGCATAGCCAATGAGACGGGGCATGATTTCAGAACGGTAAAGAAATACGACGAAATGGACGATTTGAACGAGTATGTTCAACGTAGAAAGAAGACCTCCAAGCTCGATCCGTACAAGCCCAAAATAGATGAATGGCTGGAAGAAGATAAAAAGGTAAAGGCAAAACAACGTCATACTGCTAGAAGGATTTACAAGAGACTATGTGAGGAATATCCGAATTTTCCGCTCAGCGAACGTACGGTAAGAGCATATGTGAGAAAGAAAAAGAAGGAGCTGTATTCCAACGAAGGTTATTTACCTCTTGACCATCCTGGTGGCGAAGCTCAAGCAGATTTTGGACAGGCTGAGTTCATTGAAAAGGGTAAGGGAACGACGCTGCATTATCTGAATCTTTCTTTTCCATACAGCAACGGGGGATACTTTCAACTGTTTAGAGGGGAAAACCTTGAATGTTTGCTCGAGGGGCTGAAGAACATATTCGAACATATTGGAAAGGTACCCCGGCGTATATGGTTCGACAACCTATCTCCCGTGGTGA
>NZ_JGCK01000078.1:0-2456 GCF_001639905.1 Kosmotoga sp. DU53
GCAAGCCTCGACCTCGTGAGCGTCGCTCCATCAGCTGACAGCCTCGCAAGCGTCTTGTTTTTTCTCGGACTCTCGGACTCTCGGATTCTCGGCTTTTCATCAGCGTCCGCAAGCCTCAACCTCGTGAGCGTCAACGTCGTGAGCCTCCTGGACGTAGTCCAGCACTTCATCAGCGAAGCTCAGCATAGCCACTGCCTCGCAGCGCACAGCTCCGCTGGTTCCCAGCACCACTTGACAATGACCACCAAAATATATAATAATACTATATATTACGCTCCACATTGTCAAAAAGGTGATGTCTATGAAACTTGATTCCTTTTTCGCTAGCTATCCAGTTTTTACCACAACAGAACTAAAAGAATATCTCAAAAGCTGGAAATCAAAGGCAGAAAAAAACTATTACCTTCTTCTAAACTATCACTTAAAGCAAGGAAGGATTATCAAAATATGTAGAAGTCTCTATGCCAGTGTCCCGGCTAATGCTAATCCAGAAAACTTCTCTCCCAACCCTTTTTTGGTAGCAGGCAAACGAACTTCAGACTCGATTCTGGCTTATCACACTGCCCAAGAATATTATGGGAGTGCTTATTCAATACATAACGTAAGAACCTTCATTACAAATAGAAACATCAAGCCTTTTGAGTTCAGGGATATATATTACAAACCGGTCAAACCACCAACCACCCTTTTGAAAAAAAAGAAAGTTAATTACGGTGTAAAGGAGATAGATATCCAGGGACTAAAGGTACGTATTACCTGTCGTGAAAGAACATTCGTTGACATGCTTGATAGACCGGACCTTAGTGGAGGCATCGAAGAAGTATGGCGTTCTCTGGAAATGACCGAATTTCTCGATATGAGAGTGCTACTTGAATACTTGAGGCTCTTAGAAAATTCCACAACAGCAGCAAAAGTGGGATTCTTTCTTGAAACCCATCGCAAAACATTCAACGTTGAAAGCTCTCTTCTCCATGAAATCGAAAAATTGAAACCAAAATCAATACATTACTTAGATCGTTCAAGAAGGGAAAAGACACGAGTTTCCAAAAAATGGAACCTGGCAATCCCGGAATCATTGTTAGAACTCGAATGGGAGGAATAAATCTTGCTTTCCAGAGAAACCCTGCAAAAACTGTCGGAAGATACAGGATATCGTCCTGAAATCCTTGAGAAGGTCTTAATACTTCTATCATGGCTTGATGAAGCTGTCAAAACGCCCGAGTTAAAAGGAAAATTCGTATTAAAGGGCGGAACAGCTCTAAACCTCTTTCTGTTCGATATCCCAAGATTGTCGGTAGACATTGATCTAAATTTCATAGGAGATCCCGATCGAAAATCACTTAATGCCGAACGGCCGGGTTTTGAACATTTCATTGAATCTACATTCAAAACCCTGGAACTCAAAATTCGAAACTCACGAAAAACAGACGCTGCAACTTCATATTCCTTAAGGTACGAAAGCGCTATGGGCACCGGGGGAAATCTTAAGGTCGAAATCAACTACCAATTCAGAATACCACTATTTGACCCGGTAATAATGGATTCGAAAAATATCGGCTCATACAGAGCACAAAAAGTCCCCATTCTCAACCCAAACGAACTTTTAGCTTCTAAAATTGTCGCTATGCTTGCAAGAAAAGCAGCTCGTGATTTTTATGACCTATACAGTCTCAAAAACCATATTCGTGAAATCGATTGGGAAAAAGTAAAAATCGCGTTTGTTGTTTACATAGGATTGAACAGAAAAAATTTAATGGAAATCTCCGAAAAAGATCTCGTACCTGACAAGAAAGAGATCAAAAAGCAACTGCTACCAGTACTGAACAAAAGCAAATTGAAAATACCTTTCGATGAACTAATCAACGAAATTGTAAGCGCATCAAAAGAAATCGTCAGGACCGTTTTTCCACTTAAAGATAACGAAGAAAAATTTCTATCGCTGCTCAACAACGAAGGCAAAATTGTACCTGAACTCTTAACTCAAGATACCAAACTTATACAAAGGATCAACCTACAACCCCAATTAATATAGAAAGCAAAAAACGTATTACTACACAATCGTCACAATTCCTGAAGCTTCGCCTTTCCCCATCTAATTCAATTATTAGTTGTTAGTTGATAGTTTTTGGACTTTCTACACTCCAGCCGCTTCGTCATCATGAACTCGATTCAGGATCTCGTACTTTAGAAAACCAGATTCTGGATTAAACATCTCCAGAATGAAGGCTTTTTCAACTACGCAGCAGTTATCGAGTAGGAGGGGGGAATCCCCCCCGTCCTCTCACAGAACCGTGCGTACGGGCCAACGTACACGGCTCATGGATTGAGTATCGGATTCTCCGACGGTGGTTAAGTACCATCATACTACCTCCGCATGGCCTTCAGAATAAGTCGCATATAACAGAATCGGTTTCTTCTTCCACACAGGCATCGGTTTTCTACCCCTTTCGAGGAAT
>NZ_JGCK01000030.1:0-3077 GCF_001639905.1 Kosmotoga sp. DU53
AAGATATGTAATCTCAAATTCCTCGATTCCCCACCACTCAGGCAATGCTTGGAATGAAGTAATTCACCAGAAAATTAAGTCTACTCTCTGGAGTTTCATAGGTTCCATACATCTCCAGTTCCTGGATAATATTCTCAACCGGAATGCCATTGATCTTTGTTACAATGGCTCCGACTGGCAGTTCGCAGACTGAATTGATCACCACCGCTTTATCTTTTACCCTATGCAACCTAAACGGAAATACTCTTATTACCGCATCTGATGGCGGTTGCAAGAAAGAATGTTGGTCGTGAAGAGTGGCTACTAATGGAGCAGCTATCTTGTAGAACTCAGACCATGTCATATCATGGTCTAATTGAGCTCTTTTCTCTTCGACAAGATTCCAGAATTCGGTTTCATCTACCTTTAGCCAGGGGTTGTAATACTCTTCAACGATTTTGGAAACGAGAAAATCTAAATCCTCCCTCAACTGTTCGGGAGTAAAAAGCTTTTCGGCTATTGTGAAAGTGGAAATGAGTAAAAGGATCACTATGAGTATGTATCTCGCTTTATTCACTTTAATCCCTCCTTTTTGTCATTAACGAAAATAGGAGGAGAGCTCTTAAATTGAATCTCAGTCATAAAGAACACTTAAAATAAACACTTGTAATCTAATCCAAATACATTTAGGAGAAATTTTCTTTTCACGGAGTATCACAAACATCAAGACTGCCGCATTCATCTAGCATACCTGGTGGACATGTATCTCCACATGGTGCATCCTTTTCAGGTCCACAATCGAACAGAGTCTCGGTAACGGGACACCTAAGAGTTTTAGGCTTATCCGGTCCGTTCAGTGGAATAATTTTGTAATCCATATTCAGTCTCCCCCTTTTCTTCTTTTGCTCTCCTCCGAAACATTTGACTTAAGCGATCACATATTTAGTAATTAATAAAACAAAGGGAAAAACACGAAACTCTTACCCAAAAGCGATGTAGTATAGTATTCAATCTCTCTGTTTATGTAATGATTCATATTCACTTCACCTCCATACCCTTTCATTCTTCTGATGCCCTTTCAACAATTCGCAGAGCTTCGTCAAGCATAGAATCAGCTTCACCAATTATCCATGAAATCTTTTCCTCATGTCTTCCCTCTTCAAGAAGCAAAATCCTCGCTTTTGACAGATTTGCATTGTATTTTTGATTGACGTTTTCTTTATTTGGGGAATTTACTAAAAACTGCTAACAGACCCCTTTTACAAAATTCTCTACGCAATCTCTATTTTCATGCACCAGCAGTTCGCCCACTTTTATGCCATTGTGTATAGCTATTATCCTGTCCATTTTCTTCAAATCTTCTATCTCATGTGTTGCAAAAATGACTATCTTCTCTTTTCCAAGCTCGTTCACTATCTTGTGTATTCCACCTCTCGTCTTTATATCTATCCCCGCACATGGCTCGTCAAATATGTATACTTTAGCTTCTTTCAGCAGCGCCCTCGCTATGTCCAGCCTTCTCTTCAGTCCTTTTGATAACTCCATGTATCTTATTTTTCCGTATTCCTCAAGCCCCGTCTTTTCTATCACTTTTTCTACTTTTTTCTTTAACTCCTTCCCTACAAGTCCGTTCAACATCCCAAAGAATTCAAGGTTTTGTTTGACAGTTAATCTGTAATAAAAGCTCCTTTCCATTCCAGTGGATATGGTTATGTTTTTCCTTGCATATTTGTTGTTTTTGATGATATTTACTCCTTCAAGGGTAACCGTCCCCTCATCTGGCAACAAAAATGTGGCAATGATTTTTAGTAGCGTTGTCTTCCCCGCACCATTCTCTCCAAATATCGCTACTTTTTTCCCGGTTTCTATCTTTAGACTCACACCTTTCAACGCTTCTATCCCGTTTTTGTATTTTTTCTTCACACCTAGCACTTCAAGCATTCCATCTCACCTTCAATACCATACAAGAGTTCCTTCTTTTTGTGCTTTGCGCAGGTTGGTTTGGAATACTATTATTCCCAAGGGTAGTAAAAGTATGCCCATGACTATTAATATTAACAATCCGTCTTTTATCTGAGTCAGTGTGTATCCTTTTATTAGCGTTTTTCTCGATAAATCCATTCCAAATGTAGTGGGAAGAAAATACGACACAGGTCTTATCCATGTTGGCAGTATTTCGACGGGAAAATATATGCCTGAAAATATTCCTGCTGTCGTTGAGTATATCCATCCTATGGGATCACCTCTCTTTGTTACCACCACCATAGCAGCGCTCAAAAGACCGATACCGGAAAGAGGAAACATCGTTACTATCAGCACCACGAAAGTTGCAAATATATTGGGTGTTATATGCACTGAAAATAACCACACAAGGGCAAAGAACATGATAATAATATTTATACTTGTGAACATAAAAGAGCTCAGAAAATTGAAGGTAAAAAGTTCCCAGAAAGGTGTTTCGGAAAGAAGAAGATATTCCAGCGTGCCCATTGATTGCTCACGCTGGATAGATGCTTTGAAAGTGGAAAGAGCAAGGTTCGTATATGACATGAAAACGGTACCTGTAATAAAATAAGCAAGGACATCACCTCCGTATTTTTCTATCATAGGAAAGTAATTGCCACCTGCTATGAACTTACCAATAAGTCCAAATTGGATTATTCCCACAAATCCACTGAGAAACCCAAGAACAAGCTGTACCCTGTAAGAGAGCCATATCGCTATGTCTCTTCTAAAAAAGTAGCAAAATTTGTATATTAATGCTTTCACTTTTAATCAACTCCCGTGATTGGTTATTGCGACTTTGTTTATTCGTTTTATCGATAGCCATGTTAATAACGCAAGCCACATTGCTCCGTACATCAATGCCTTTTTAGGATCATCAAGCCAGAACATATCAACAAGAACTTTCAAAAATTTGCTGTCTTTAAAATTGAGCATCAAAAAGAATGTGAGTTTCATGGCTATGAATATAATCCCTGCTGACATAATGCTGCCAATCATCAGTTTCCCAGGTAGAAAAGTCGTTATCAGCACAGCCAGCGCAACGTATACCATCGTTTTCAAGATATTGGAACTTACTTCTTCAAGCGCTTTTG
>NZ_JGCK01000062.1:0-14547 GCF_001639905.1 Kosmotoga sp. DU53
AAGGATAAAAACGACGAATATGCTGGAACGGATAAACAAAGAACTAAAAAGGCGTACTAGAGTGGTAGGAGCTTTTCCAAATGATGCGGCACTTTTGAGGTTGGCTGTCGCAATCTTACTTGACATTAACGAAGAATGGCTGCTTGGAAGGAGATATCTAAACATGGGATCTTAGCCTGTTTTAGGATACAGGGTTATTTTTACAGCACTTTCTTGACATAGCCAGAAGAGCTATACAGTAAATTCATTCTGATTCTTTCATAAACTTCTTTTTTGGACTTTTTTAGAACATAGATTGACTCTTCTTTCTTATCACTTCGTTGTTTTTTGCTTTGGCAGGAACAATTTTTTTGTTATAATTCACTCAGTGAATGATTAAACGAGGTGAGAGTATGAACATAGGGGAATTCTCCTTTTTTAACCCATCACCAAACTTTCGTGAAATGAGTATCTTAAAAGCTATTGCGGAAACTCCCAGCATCTCACAAGAACGCCTGGCGGCTGTTGCAGGAGTTGTTCCTTCAATGATTAATAGATACATTAAGGACTTCGAGGAACAGGAATACATAGTGAAAGAAGGAGAAAACAGGAGAAAGATGCAATATATCCTCACAGAAAAAGGAAGATTCAGACTGCAATTTCTTACCATTTCGTATCTTCGTGAAGTTGCAAAATTGTATGTGCAGTCTCGAGAAACCTTTGGTGAAGTACTCGATAAATTGAAAGATGAAGGTTATGAACGGCTCCTTCTTTATGGGGCTGGAATAATAGGCAGCATTCTTGTAGATGTTTTGAGAACCGAAGGATTTGTACTTGTTGGATTCGTGGACGATTCACTTTTCAAGCAGGGCAGTTTCTTTCATGACCTGAAGGTGTACTCTCCAGAGGAAGTATCAAAATTAGAATACGATGGAATCATAGTGGCTTCTTTTAAACATGCTGATACTATTTCAAAGAATGCTATTAGAAATGGCATGAAGAATATTATGGTCTTTGAAATTTCCAGCTCTGGAACGGTTTCTATAAGACGAATAAATGGAGGGAGTACAAATGAAAGTACCGCTGTTTGATATCATAAGACAGTATGAAAAACTAAGGCGTGAAATCCTGGAAGCAATCGACAGCGTGATAAGTTCTGGAAGAGTGATTCTTGGAGAAAACGTGCGAAAACTTGAAGAGGAAATTGCAGAATTTGCTGGAGTAAGGCATGGAATTGGTGTTGCTAATGGCTCAGACGCCCTTTATATCGCCCTTAAAGCCCTTGGAATTGGTGAAGGAGATTATGTCATAACGACACCATATACCTTTTTTGCTACGGCAAGTTGTATAACGCGTAATGGGGCTACTCCTATCTTCGCAGATATCGATCCTGAAACTTTTAATATTAACCTTGATCTGGTGGAAGAGATTCTCAATTCTCATCCCCAGAGGGAAAAAATCAAGGCGTTGATTCCTGTACATTTGTTTGGCCAAACTGTCAATCTGGAAAGATTGGAATATATCAGGCAAAAGTATGGAATCAAAATACTTGAGGACTGCGCCCAGTCTATAGGATCTACATGGACATATTCTGATGGTACTGTAAAGAAAAGTGGTTCAGTAGGAGATGCCGCAATCTTTTCTTTCTTTCCTACGAAGAATCTTGGGGCTTACGGCGATGGCGGAATGATCATTACAAACAATGATGAAATAGCAGAATTCTGCAGAAAATTCAGAGTGCATGGCTCGAAGGTCAAATACCACCACGACGTTGTTGGAATAAATTCCAGGCTTGACGAAATACAGGCAGCTGTACTAAGGGTTAAATTAAAGTATCTTGGTGAATACATCGAGAAGAGAAGAAAAATTGCGAAGTGGTATGGGGAAGAATTCGGCAGAAAAGCGTTAGTTGTTCGAGAACCGAGAACCGAGAACCGAGAGAGGAAGAACCGAGAATCTGAGAATCACAGAACACGAGAGTTCAGTAATTCTTTTTCTCGGACTCTCGGACTCTCGGACTCTCGGATTTTTATAAAGATCCCCTCCGTTCCTTCGGATAATTCCCACGTTTTTCACCAGTATGTTATTAGAGTTGGAAACGGTCAAAGAGATGCTCTAAGAGAGTTCTTGAGAGAAAGAGGCATAGGAACTTCGGTGTATTATCCCATGGGTCTTCATCAGCAAAAGTGTTTTGCATATCTGAATATTCCAGAAGGTTCTTTACCTGAGACGGAAAGAGCTTCCAAAGAAGCTATAGCCCTTCCGATTTTTCCAGAACTTCAAAAACAGGAAATCGAATATGTGGTTCAGACGATAGAGGACTTTTTCAAGGGGTGATATTATGAAAAAAAATATCTCGTTGGGAAAAAACGTTGTCATCGAGGAAGAAGTTGAAATAGGTAATAACTGTACAATAGGTCATAATGTGGTGATTAGAAGGGGAACGATAATCGAGGACAACGTGACGATCGGAGATAATACAGTTTTGGGTAAAGAACCATTTAAAGCGAGTACGAGTGCCACTACTTCAGTGAAGGAATTGCCTCCTCTGGTGATTGGCAAAGGTTCGATAATCGGTGCCGGTTGTGTTATATACAGAGGGGCAAAACTTGGGAAAAACTGTTTTGTTGGAGATCTTGCAACCATAAGAGAGGATGTTGAAATAGGTGATAAAACGATTGTGGGGAAAGGCGTAAGTGTTGAAAATGGTACAAAAATAGGAAAAAGGGTAAAGATTGAAACGGAGGCATATATTACAGCTTTTTCAACCATAGAAGATTACTGTTTCATTGCACCGGAAGTTACTTTTACCAATGATAACTTTCTCGGTAGAACAGAAGAGAGAAAAAAATATTTCAAGGGACCTGTTCTGAGAAAAGGAGCAAGAATCGGTGCCAATGCCACCATCTTGCCTGGAATAGAGATAGGTGAAGATGCCCTTGTAGCTGCTGGAAGTGTTGTTACACGAGATCTTGAACCAAGAAAAATTTATGTTGGTGTGCCAGCAAGATATTTTAAAGACGTTCCAGAAGAACAGTTGCTTGAAAATCAGGAATATTATGAATAATAACGAGAATCCGAGACCCGAGAGACCGAGATTATAGAAGATCGGGTCTAGGGTCTTGGGTGCAGGGTATAGAAAGAGCTGCGAGAACCGAGAATCCGAGATGGCCGCTACGCGGCGGGAAAGCACGCTTCGCGTGGGTGTGCCCAGCTGCACTGGGGTAAGCACGACTTTGTCGTGGATTAGCACGTTGGCGCGTAGGTATGAACTGCTTCCCGACAATGAAAAACAGCAATTCATTACAGCCACACAAATTTGGCTTGTCATCCTGAACTTGATTCAGGATCTCGTGCTTAAGAAAACAAGATTCTGGATTAAACATCTCCAGAATGACAGTTTTTCACCTACTCCGAAGGAGTGCTCACCCTTGGCGAAGCCAAGCTTACCCACGCTTAGCGTGCTTACCGGATTCTCGCCTTCTCGGCTCTCGATGTTTTTTCGTACAACGCACAACGTACAACCAACAACGAAATATAAGGGAGGGAAGAACATGCTGAAAGAGAAGATTCTCAATAAAGAGGCTGTGGTAGGTGTTATTGGCCTGGGATATGTAGGGCTGCCTCTGGCCGTGGAAAAAGCAAAAGCTGGATTTAAGGTCATTGGATTTGATATTCAGCAAAAAAAGGTTGACATGGTAAACAGAGGAGAAAATTACATCGGTGATGTTGTAAATGAAGATCTCGAACAGATTGTCAAAGATGGAATGCTTAGAGCTACGACTGATTTCGATGAATTGAAAAACTGTGATGTGGTTGCAATATGTGTTCCAACACCTTTGGACAAATACAAACAACCAGATTTGACTTATGTTGTGAATTCCACAAAAGAAGTGGCTAAAAGGCTTCACAAAGATATGTTGGTTGTTCTCGAATCAACAACGTATCCGGGAACTACCGAAGAAGTCATGAAACCCATCCTTGAAGAAACCGGTTTGAAATGCGGTGAGGATTTTTATCTTGCTTTTAGTCCTGAAAGAGTTGATCCAGGAAATATCAGATACAAAACCAAGAATACCCCGAAAGTTGTTGGAGGGATAGGTGAAAAATCAACAGAAGTAGCGAAACTCCTGTACGAGTCTGTACTTGATGCTGAGGTTTTTGTAGTTTCTTCGCCAAAAGAAGCTGAAATGACGAAGATCCTTGAAAATACTTTCAGAATAGTGAACATAGCTCTAATAAACGAGATGGCGATTGTTGCGAACAAGATGGGAATAAATATATGGGAGGTTGTGAATGCAGCTTCCACCAAACCCTTTGGTTTTATGCCTTTTTATCCTGGTCCGGGAGTTGGGGGACATTGTATTCCCATCGATCCTTTCTACCTTACCTATATTGCCCGAAAGTACAATTATCATACCCGCCTTATAGAACTGGCAGGAGAGATAAATGACTTCATGCCTGAATATGTTGTTGACAGGCTTATGAAACTCCTGAATGAACAGAAAAAATGCATGAATGGTGCGAAGATTGTAATGCTGGGTATCGCTTACAAAGGTGATATAGACGATATGAGAGAATCCCCAGCCCTTAAGGTCCTTGGACATTTAGAAAGAAATTTAGCTGATGTTACCGTTGTTGATCCTTATGTGAGTGAGTTTAGATGGAACGGTGAAATAATAAAAACCGCAAAACTCACTGCCGAGCTCATTAAAGAGGCTGATGCAGTTATTATCACCACTGCTCATAAACATAAAGTTGATTACAAGCTTGTTGTTGACAATGCCAAGCTGATATTCGATACAAAGAATATCCTGAAAACCCTGGGAATCAGTGGAGAGAATGTGGAAGTACTGTAAGTACATTGTTCGAGAGTCCGAGAAGGCGAGAATCCGAGATGAAATTTAATGGGAAGGATGATTTCCTTGGCTTTTTCTGATATGGAGCTTTATGAGGTCGCGTTAGATTTTGTTGAGGAGATTTATAGTATTACAAAGAAATTTCCTGAGGAGGAAAGATTTGGACTTACTTCACAAATGCGACGAGCAGCGGTATCTATTCCATCAAATATCGCCGAAGGCAACGGTAGAAGATATTCAAGGGAATATTTACATTTCTTGTACAATGCTAGGGGATCTTTGATGGAGTTAAGAACCCAAATTGAAATAGCAAATCGTTTAGGCTATATTTTTCCAGAAGAGCATGACAATTTATTAGATTTTTCTGAGAAGGTCAGATTAATGCTTCAGAAACTAATTGGTTCTATACAAAGGAAAGTCTGATAATTCTCGGGCTCTCGGATTCTCGGTTCTCGTTCAAAGGAGGTGTTTCGGTGAGGTTACGTGCCGCATTAATCGGTTGTGGGCGTATCGGGACGAAAAAGCATATTGAGGCGTTTGCTGGTAATGCTGATAAAATAGAGCTCGTCGCGGTATGTGATATTGTGAAGGAAAAAGCTGAAAAAGCAGCAGAAGAGTATAAGAAACGTTGTGGGTTACATGAAAACGAATACGTACAACCCACAACCCACAACCCACAACGTACTTACAAACCACAAGTTATTACTGACTATTCTGAATTACTTGATAAAGATATCGATTTTGTGACCATTGCCACAGAGAGCGGGAATCATTATCGTATAACCGTGGATTTTCTTTCTGCCGGAAAACATGTCCTCGTTGAAAAACCAATGGCTTTGAGTACCAAGCATATGGACGAGATGATTTCTTTAGCCAGTGAGAAACGGCTAAAACTTGGAGTGTGTTTTCAAAATAGATTCAATCCTCCTATACAGGAATTAAGGAAAAAAATTGAAAGCGGTGCCTTTGGGATAATTTTCAATGCTACTGCCCGAATTCTCTGGAATAGAAACAGGGCGTATTACGAGCAGGCATCCTGGCGAGGTACGTGGAAAATGGACGGTGGAACTCTCATGAATCAATGTTCCCATAACATAGATCTTTTGCAGTGGATGCTCGGCGGGAATGTAAAGCGTATTTACGCTGTTACCAGGAATTACAACCACGATTATATAGAAGCAGAGGATTTTGGCGTGGCTATTGTTGAATTTGATAATGGTACGGTTGGAATAATTGAAGGAACCGCAAATGTGTATCCAAGAAATCTTGAAGAAACGCTGTCAGTATTTGGCGAAACCGGGACGGTTGTAATAGGAGGACTTGCCGTTAACAGAATCCAGACATGGAGATTTCCAAACGAGGAAGAACACCCCTTTATGAGATTACCCGATCCGGAGACTGTTTATGGCAATGGACACGTACCTCTTTTTGAAGATTTTGTTGAAGCAATTGTTGAAGACAGGAAACCCTATGTTTCTGGAGAAGATGGAAAAAAAGCTGTAGAGATAATTCTTGGGATATACAAATCTGCCAAGGAAGGGGAACCGGTTGAATTTCCTATCGGTGAATTCTCAACTGAAGATATGAAGAGATAGAAAGAAACAAATTCTAAAGATTTCATGATGGTATGAAGCGAATAATTCTAAGAAAAGAAAAGCAGGGGAGTGCAATCGCTCTCCTGCTTTCTTAAATTACAAAGGCTAAGTTTATCCGAATTTAGCGTTCTTCAACGTCTTCGATAACAAAATCTCCATTGCTTTCCAGACCGACGGTGTTTCTGATTATTGTGTTTTCCAGTAAAGGAGATTCACCGTTGAATCTCAATAGCGAATCGTCGTTTATTTCTTTGGTGGTTTTTATAACACTTTCGGCAGCTTCGTCTACTACCACACACTCCCCTGTTTTTGGATGATAGAGCACCAGACGATAACGACTGCTTCTTGCGTGTTTATAACCTTTTTTGGCGAGCTTCTGCGCAAATTTCTCAGCTTTTTCATAGTCGTCGAAACGTTTGACTTTTTTCAGTTCTTCAACGTACTCAAAGGTTCCTTTAACGTCCAGTGCTGCCTTTCCTTTCGCAACAAAATAGAAGAGTGTTTTTGTTTTGTTCATATCCATCACCCGCCTTAATGTCATTTGGCCTTTCACGAGTTTTTGACTCCGGAATTCTTTGTTATGTTCGAAGTGTTATCATGAATTTCAATTTACGGGTTGTTTGTGGGAAAATATGAAAGAGCAGCAAAAAACAAAAGGGAGGAATCAGAAGTGTACGAAGAATACAAAAAAGAGATTGTTGAATACGGTAGAAAGATACTTAACTCAAACCATGTTGTCGGTACGTCAGGAAATATAAGTGTTAGGATAGGTAATACAAGTCTTTTTGCGATTACTCCCAGTGGAATGCCATACGAAGAATTAACCGTTGATGACATACCCATAATCGATGTCAAAGGCGAACGCATCGAAGGAACAAAAAAACCATCGATAGAGGTTCGAATGCATGGACTTATATACGAACACTATCCGGATGTTAGAGCGATAGTTCATACTCATTCTGTTTATACCACGGTTTTGTCTCTTATTCGCAAATCGCTGCCGATAATAAACGAGACCATGGTAATGGTAGGGGATGTTCCGGTAGCGGAGTTTGCACGCACCGGAAGCCTCGAACTTGCAGAAAATGTCACTAAAGCTCTTAAAGGTAGAAGAGCAGTTATTCTTGCGAATCACGGATTGCTATGTGTCGGAAAAAGTTTGAAAGAAAGTTTTGCGCTTTGTGAAGAGATAGAACGGGATGCCCAAATCTATGTCCTCGCATTGTCAACGGGTATGAGCGTTCATATTATCCCAGAAGAAGAAGCGAAAAAAACCCGTGAGTGGCTTTCAAAAAACTATGGGCAATGATCTTTTAGCAATTTCTCAATTTTAAAAGAGCCGGGGAACTTTATGTGCTTTTATAGGGTTGTTGATAGGCAAAAACTTTGATTGGCAGTAGAGTATTTATCTTTTTTTAAAGCAAGGGGGACTGCTATGTTCGAAGCATATGTAAAAATACTTGAGAAGAAAAAGAAGCTATTTATACTACTTCTTGTGGCTGTAAATATCCTCGCAATAATAGGAGTTTTCCATGTTCGTATCAATCCGGATTTTAAGGAGTTGTTGGCATCGGATTCTGAAGCAAAGAGGAATTACGAAGCCATGGTGGAGAAGTTTGAAACAGGCAATCAGTTGATATATATGCTGGAACTTCCGAAAAATCCCTTTGGCGACGTTTCTGTTTTCAAAGAACTCAGATCCCTTCAGTCTGTTCTTGAGAAAGAAGAAGATATAGCTAGCGTTTCGGGACCAGCACCCCAAAAAATCTTTTCTGGGTTAAGGCTTATTGATATAGGTGAAATAGATGAAAGCGATTTGCCGCTTCTGGAGGATTTTCTCAAGGATATGGGAGAATTGAATCCCATTGTTGAGAGAAGTGGGAAATACTATGCGGTGTTCAATATCTTTCTCAAGCCGGAAGTGGATGATTCAAAGGCTATAAAAGATGTAGATGAACTTTTTGCCAGCCATTCTTTCAACTTCAACGCTTCTGGGGAGTTTTATCTTCAAAAGAAGCTCTCAGACTATATACTATCGATAATAGTTTTTTTGCCTCCTCTGGCAATTTCGCTTATTTTTTTGGTTCTTTAGATTCCAGATGGGATCGATTAAAGCAACCTTTCTTTCAATATTGCCTGCCGGTCTTGGAGCCCTTTGGACCATGGGAGTGATGGGGTGGTCTGGCCGACAGATTTCAGTTGTGACCATACTTGCACCAATATTCACCATAGTCATGGGAAGTGCCGACGGGTTGCACTTCATGTCCCATTTTTTGAACAGGATCGAAGACGGCAAATCCGGAAAGCCTGCCGTGCAGAAGGCTCTTGATGCCGTGGGAGTTCCCATGATAATGACTACCGTAACAACGATTGGGGGATTCATGTCCCTGATGGCAACGGGTAATAGTGCTATGGGCGAGCTTGCTATCTTTGCTTCGCTTGGGATTGCCTTTGCAGGTATTGCCACGTGGCTGTTTTTGCCCCTCGTAACTTTAAACATTACTCGCTTTAAAGTAAAGCACGGAAAACATAGAAGCATAAATAACTGGTTAAAAAAACTTTGGGGAAAGCCTATTGTTGTAATAGCCATCGTGGTGGTGCTTCTATCAATTCCAGGAATAAACCTGCTGAAGGTCGAATTCAATCAGCTGGATATTTTTAAGAAGAGAACGGAGGTTTATAAAAGTTTCATGGCAATCCAGAGGGTTTATGATGGAGTAATCCCGGTGTTTGTTACCATAAAAACGAACAAGGATCAGTTAGACCCTCAAACTGCCGAGAAAATCGCCGAAAAAGAAAGAGAGCTTTTGGATTCTGGCCTGGTTACAAAAGTCGTGTCGATTTACGATGTTATGAGTAATCTGAACAGGCATATTTACAACCTTAAAGAACCTTCCTATCCAAAA
The DNA here is from genome assembly GCF_001639905.1 of Kosmotoga sp. DU53. NCBI lineage: Bacteria > Thermotogati > Thermotogota > Thermotogae > Kosmotogales > Kosmotogaceae > Kosmotoga > Kosmotoga sp. DU53. Next base: position 9,340 of record NZ_JGCK01000062.1, read on the forward strand.
AATATAGGCATTGCCAATCTTCTCTATGTAGCGATCACTTCGCAGAAAGGGAATCCTATAAAGAATTTTCTGATCCGGAAAGAAAACCTATCCCGTATGATGGCTTTCCCGGCTGATCTGTCTGATAAAACCATTGAGGGCATTGAAGAGATAGTCAGTTCATGGAACAGTTTTGATGCGACATATACAGCTATTGGCATGCCCTTTATCATGAAAGAGATGAATGATAGCGTTGTTCCCAGTCAGGTTACATCGTTGCTGGTGGCACTCGTTTTTGTCTTTGTTATGCTGTTTATAACCTATAGAAGTATCCTTCATTCGATTTATGGAATTCTGCCCATCGGGTTAACTCTTATAACGCTGTTTACGGCTATGGGAGTTTTCCAGATACCGTTGAATATAATAACGTTGACCATGGCCAGCATCACAATTGGCGTTGGAATAGATTACGCCATACATTTCACATCGCTGTTTTTGAAACACAGAAAAGATAATGATCCTGAGGAAGCCGTTGAGAAAGTACATTTAAAGATACTTCACGTCCCATAATGGCAAATGCTCTTGGATTGGCCATAGGTTTAACGGCACTCCAGTTTTCGCCTTTGAGAACCCATAGTTATCTTTCGATCCTCATGTGGGTATCCATGGTTTCAGCATCGATATTCACACTTTCTCTGCTACCGACAATTTACAGGCGTAAATCGACAAAAAGGCGTTGATTAAACGAACTTAGAATGGCCTTGACATTTTATTTCAATAACGATAGAATAAATTGACCCTTGCTCAGTACGTGGGGTGTGCCCGTACTTAGCATGAGGATAAATGTAAGGAGGAATAAAGATGGGTGTTAACAAGGAAGAAATCGTCAGGGAATTTCAGATTCACGACAAGGACACAGGTTCTATCGAGGTACAGGTAGCCATTTTAACCGCAAGAATCAAACATGTGGCTGAGCATCTTAAGAGCCATCCGAAAGATTTCCATTCTAGAAGGGGCCTTTTGAAGATGGTTGGAAGAAGAAGAAAGATGCTTCGCTATCTCAAGCAGAACAAGCCAGAGGTTTACAAGGAAGTTATCGCGAAGCTCGGTCTAAGAGGCTAAAAGTATAATACTCAAGGGGGAGCGGACAGCCGCTCCCTCTTTTACTTGTTTTATGAATAACTGATATAATAAAGATGGATAAAAGGAAAAAAGAGGTGTTAAAATGAACGATTATCGTGTTTGGGAAAGGGAATTTTTTGGAAGGAAAATCATTGTGGAACACGGAAAAATGGCGAAGCAGTCTCATGGTGCCTGTTTTGTTCGATTTGCAGATTCTGCCATTCTTGCAACGGTAAATGCCAGTGAGGAGCCTCTTCCTCAAGCTGGTTTTGTACCGCTTACGGTCGAGTTTCAGGAGAAATTCTACGCTGCCGGTAAGATTCCCGGTGGTTTTGTTAAGAGAGAGGGGAAACCAAGTGAAAACGCCATACTATCAGCGAGGCTGATAGATAGGCCTATCAGGCCGCTGTTTCCGAAGGGTATGTCCAATGAGGTTCAGGTTATCGTGACGGTTCTTTCCGCAGATCCCGATAATCCGCCTGACACAATTGGAATATTTGCAAGTTCGTTAGCCTTGAACATATCGCCTATTCCATTTGACGGTATGGTTGCCGGTGTCAGGGTTGGCTATGTTGACGGCGAGTATATATTCTTCCCGACCAGTGAAGAACTCGAGAAGAGCGAACTTGATATAGTGGTTGCCGGTACAAAAGAAGCCGTTACTATGGTTGAAGGCGAAGCGAAAGAGGTTTCCGAAGAAGTCATGTTGAAAGCGCTCATGAAAGCTCATGAGGCAATCAAGCAACTTGTTGAATTTCAGGAAGAAATTGTTTCGGAGTTCGAGGTTCAAAAATGGGAACTGGAAGTACCCGAACCACCCGAAGGTTTCATAGAAGCTTTCGAATCCCTCTTGGATGATCAGGAAATCATTGAAAGAATGCTCACACCAGGAAAGAAAAATAAAGGTAGAGCCCTTAAAGAATATAGAAATGCGATCATTGAAGAGATGAAAGAGAAATTTACAGATAAGTGGTCTGAAGATGAGTTTGTCGAAAACGAGCATTTCCTCAAAGAACATTATGAAGAAAAAGTAAAACATCTCATGCGTCGTTCAATTGTTGAGCGCAATTTAAGGATGGACGGTAGAAAGACTACCGAGATTCGCCCGATAACATGCGAACTGGACATTCTTCCAAGGACGCACGGTTCTGCTCTGTTTACCAGAGGGGAAACTCAGAGTCTTGCAACTGTCACACTTGGGGCACCGATAGACGAGCAGATAATCGATACCCTGTTGGAGGAAGGCTCAAAAACTTTCATGCTTCATTACAACTTCCCACCTTTCAGCACCGGTGAAGTCAAAAGAATGAGGGGACCTGGAAGAAGGGAGATAGGGCATGGCCATCTTGCGGAAAGGGCCCTTAAAAATATGATTCCGCCTGAAGAAGAATTTCCTTACACGATCAGGGTAGTTTCTGAAATTCTGGAATCCAATGGTTCCTCGTCTATGGCGACGGTCTGCTCCGGTTCTCTTGCCCTTATGGCTGCTGGTGTTCCTATAAAAAGGCATGTTGCCGGTGTGGCAATGGGTTTGATTCAGGAGCCGGATGAAACCGTGATTCTTACGGATATTCTTGGTAACGAGGACCATTATGGAGATATGGATTTCAAAGTCGCGGGAACTCGCGACGGTATAACGGCCTTCCAGATGGACGTTAAAGTTGCCGGCGTTTCAGAAGAGATAATGCTTAAGGCTCTTTATCAGGCAAAAGAAGCTAGGATGAAAATACTCGATCTCATGTACGAAACCATTTCGGAGCCGAGAAAGGAGATCTCTCCATACGCACCGGTAATTAAAGTAATGGCTGTTCCGTACGAAAAAATCGGCGAGATTATCGGACCTGGTGGAAAGGTTGTTAAAAAGTTGAGCACCGATTACGATGCAAGAATATTCATAGATGATGTGAAATGCCAGGTCAAAATAATAGGTAACGATCCGGAGAAGGTTGAAAAACTCATGGGAGTTATCAACGCTGTCATTTCCGATGTCAAAGAGGGGCAGGTTTTCGATGGCGTGATTTCCAGAATAGAACCTTACGGTATTTTCGTAGAAATCGCTCCCGGTAAGACAGGTCTTCTCCATTCCTCTAAATTCGGTGGAGATATGAAGGAATTTATCAAAACGAATAATGTTGGTGCACACCTCAAGGTTGAGGTAACTGCCATCGATAATCTCGGAAGAATTCAATTGAAGAGATATGGTGTAGAACTTACAGACGAGCAGAAAAAGTCGCGTGGAAGGAGCTCCGGCAGACCTTCACACTACGGCAATAGAAGACCAAACGGGCACAAAAAAGAGGGCGGAAGAAATCAATGAGAAGCACTGCAAATGTTAAACTCGTGAAATTAGATAACGGATCCACAATCATCTTTGAAAAGAAGAGTGACACCAGAACGGTGTCACTTGCTTTTGCGGCTAAAGTCGGTTCGGCTTACGAAGATAGTCAATTGAGTGGAATTTCCCATTTTATAGAACATGCTCTTTTTAAGGGCACTAAAAAGAGGAGCGCTTACGAGATCAAAGAACCCATCGAAAGAGTTGGCGGTACTTTGAATGCCTATACCGGCAGAATCTCAACAGTTTTTTACGCTCACGTTCCGGATACCCATGCAAAAGAGGCTCTTGAAATTCTCTATGATATGGTGAAAAACCCGGCTTTTTCGAAAGAGGCTGTCGAGATAGAAAAGGAGGTTATTCTAGAAGAGATCGCTGCAACCCACGATGACCCCTTCGACATGATCTACGATCACACCATTCGTGAGATATGGGATCCAAATTACGGGAGGTCAATACTCGGTAGTCTTGAAACAGTTAGAAAGATCACCCCGGAAGCTTTGCGAAAGTTTCACAACAGATATTATAGTGCCGAACATATGGTTTTTGCGATCTCCGGGAATTTTAATGAATCTATAATCGAAAGGGCAGAAGAACTCCTGCGCTCTTTTTCACGAAACGGTAGTACTCCAACACGTATTGAAGGCTACATGAAACCTAAAAGGCTCGTGTCTCTTGAAACAAAGAAAGACCTCAATCAGGTGCACTTACTTTTGTCCAAACCCGCACCTTCCAGGCTTTCAAAGGATTTTGTGGCCTTTCGCATATTCAATGTTCTTTTTGGGAGTGGCATGAGCTCCGTACTCTTTCACAACATAAGGGAAAAATTGGGCATGGTTTACCACATAGATTCCGAATATGTTGCCTATCATGATTTCGGAACCTTCTTTATCAGTGCTTCAACCAATGAACGGCATATTCAGCGCCTGGTTGATAGTGTCCGGTTTGAATTGGAGCGTCTTGCGAAAGAGGGTGTGTCCGAAAACGAGTACCTGTATGGGAAGGAAAGGCTTAAAGGAAAAATCATGCTCGCTACCGAGAGTACATTGAACTCTTTGAGTTTGTACCTTGATGAGGTTATAATCAATGGTAAGCCTAAAACGGTGGAAGAAATCATAAGCGAGATAAATTATTTAAGTCTCGGTAAGCTCAACGAAGTAATTGAGCGCTACCTTTCAGGCGATTGGAACATTTCTTTGTTAGTACCTGAAGATCTCCAGGAAATAGATCCTGTTAAGCTTAGCTTCAGCATTTGAGCAGGTTTTAGACTTAGTTTTTTTGTAAAATTAGATTCACCAGCGCTAAGCTTATGTTTCTTGTTGGGAAAATCCCGAAAAAATTCTTTCAGAGGGTTGACAGGCATGAGAGGTAATGGTAATATAGTTAGCGCTGGAGATAAGAGGGTCATTGAAAAATGGATAGCGGTCCCAAGGAAGAAAACTTTGAGTGGAAAGAGAGCCATGGATGGAGGGTTTGATCCTGGCTCAGGGTGAACGCTGGCGGCGTGCCTGACACATGCAAGTCGTACGGGCGGACCCCTTCGGGGGGCGAGCCAGTGGCGAACGGGTGAGTAACACGTGGGAACATATCCGCTGGTGGGGGATAACTACCCGAAAGGGTAGCTAATACCGCATAAGCGAAAGGGGAAAGGTGCGACAGCATCGCCAGTGGAGTGGCCCGCGGCCCATCAGCTAGTTGGTGGGGTAAGAGCCCACCAAGGCGGCGACGGACGGTGACGCCGGCGTGAGAGCGCGACCGGCCACAAGGACACT
>NZ_JGCK01000051.1:0-2633 GCF_001639905.1 Kosmotoga sp. DU53
CGAAGTATTAGCAACAGCGGTATTAGATAGACTCTTACATCATTGTACAATTGTCAACATTCGTGGAAAAAGCTACAGACTGAAAGAAAAACAGAAAACGGGGCTTGTTGGTATACAGACGACGATTGATAGAAGTGACAAACTACGCAAATCTGATCGATGAAACTACGCAATTTTGTTCGATGTTTTTATGCTTTTTTGGTCGATGTTGACATCTGTCTTCACGCCGTTTGAATGATAGCCTCTGGCTTCCTTTGACCTTTTCGGTGGCAGGAGATAAACCTCTTTCCCTCTGGACAACAAGAAATCTCCCAAACGATTGAAACTCTCCTCAATGACGAAAACAGCGTCTTTTGATACCGTTTTAAGAAGCTTCTCATACCCCGCTATACCATCTTTGATCTTAAAAACCTTATCCTGTTCGATAGAATAGCAGGTGTGAAAATTCCACGACCAGTCAATTCCCACAATATCCATACTGATTCCTCCAAAAAACATTGTGCAGTCAAAATGAGTACAGGTTAATCGATGTAGCGTTCCTGGGTTTCCCCGGATATCCTACTATTGATCCTCTAGTACTCCCAGGATGGAAGAGGGAGTGTGAGAAGCAGTCGCTCTTTCGGCGAATGGACTCTCTGTTCCTCTCTTCCTCCTGACTGCCTCCTTTATTTTACTCCTACATCGGACTCTCGGATTCTCGTATTCTTATCAGGAGTTCGGATCAATCCCGAAGGGATTCGTATCTGCCGCGCAGCGGCTTTCTCGGTTCTCGGTTCTCGGCTTTTTATCAGCGTCCGCAAGCCTCAACCTCGTGAGCGTCAACGTCGTGAGCCTCCTGAGCGCAGCTCAGCACTTTCGCCGCATAGCGGCCCTCTCGCCTTCTCGGACTCTCGATTCTCGTGTTTTTATCAGAAGTGCTTACTCTATTATTTTCTACTTTCAAATTTCATATTCTTCAGTTCTATTTGATAGAATGGATAATTGTTAGAAGTTATCTGATTTTGATATATTACCAAGATAAGGAGATAGAAGCGACATGGATATAAATGTGTTGATAACTTTAGTGATTGTGGTTATTGCGTATGGATTCATCATTTTTGGTAAAAAGAACAAAGCTGTTGTCGTCTTTGGGCTATCACTGGTTATTGCAGCCTTAAAACTTGTAGAAGGGCTTGATCCTGAAAACATCAGCAGGGTGGTTGATCTAGACACCTTGGGCCTTTTGCTAGGTATGATGATAATTGTTGCCTTTTTAAATACTTCAGGTTTTTTCGAATATTTCTCGATAAAGGTGATAAAGTTTGGCGGAGAGCGTTTTTATTTCACATTGACCCTTTTGATGATCGTTGTGGCATTAACTTCGGCTTTTCTTGATAACGTGGTTACTATAATTGTCATGGCTCCAATGATGTTTTTGATAGCGGATATGCTTGGGATGGATCCAGTACCTTTAATAGTGTTGACATTGGTGGTCGATAACATTGGAGGCGGAGCCACCCTGATAGGTAGTCCCTTTAATTTAGTCCTTGGCTCGATTAGCGGTTTTTCCTTCAACGATTTCATTATAAAACTTGGTCCAGCTTCTATATTTGCTTTTATAGCAGTGATGCTCTATTTCAGAAGATATATTAAAGTGGACGAGTCCGTTGTGGGTAAAATTAGAATGCTTAGTGAAATGGATGAGGGAAGAGCAATAAATGACAAAAAAATGATGAAGCGGTCTCTTGGAGTATTTCTTACAGTAATTGTTCTTTTTGTGGTTCATAATCTGATTGATGTTGACCTTTCCTATATCGCACTTTTAGGTGGTGTTTTCCTTCTTGTGGTAAACAAAAAAGATTTTGAATATGTCGCTGCCAAGATAGACTGGGATATGCTATTTTTCTTTGCGGGCTTATATATCACCTCTTATGCTCTTGAGTCAGTAGGAATTACGAGTCTGATTGCTGAAGGATTGAAATCAGTGATGGATAACCAGCTAATGATGTTGATAACACCCTTTATACTAGCAGCGATTAGTGTTCCAATATTAAACAACGTTCCAGCTGCGCTCATATTTGGCCCCGTTCTCAAAATATTGATAGGAGCTGGTTTCCCAACAATAATTTGGTGGTCTTTTGCATTAAGCGGGAACCTGGCTACGAGCTTAACACCTTTGGGAGCAGTACAAAATATAGTAGCTGTAACCTATTTAGAAAAAGAGATTGGACGCTCCTTTGGTTTTAGAGAATATTTACGTTGGATGATAGCACCTGTGGCTATAAGTCTTGTAATTGGGTTGATATACATATTTGGGATTTTTATGATATCCAAATAAAAAGCAAAGATCTTGTAGAATCTTATAGCTTTTTGAAAATGGGGACTGTCCCGTTGTGGACTGTCCCCATTTTCTAGCCTCCTGAGCGCAGCTCAGCACTTCGCAGCGCGCTTACCGCGGGAAAACAAAAAAGCTGTCGATTTCCTGGCCCTTTATGTCATAACAGGTGCCTTTTAGTTTGCCATTATCATATTCAAAGAGAACGAAGTGATATCCTTCGAAGCTTGCTACCGGACCTGAAGGATCTTTAATGCCATAAGGAGAAGCTCCACCACCACCTATTACGATGTATGTGAGACCATTGTGTTCAATGCGC
>NZ_JGCK01000053.1:0-2874 GCF_001639905.1 Kosmotoga sp. DU53
GGGGGAATCCCCCCGTCTCTCACAGAACCGTGCGTACGGGCCAACGTACACGGCTCATGGATTGAGTATCGGATTCTCCGACGGTGGTTAAGTACCATCATACTACCTCCGCATGGCCTTCAGAATAAGTCGCATATAACAGAATCGGTTTCTTCTTCCACACAGGCATCGGTTTTCTACCCCTTTCGAGGAATATGCCCAACCCTATAATGGATTACTTGCCTGCCCCAGCCATTTCAGACCACCGTCGGCATTTCAGCCTCCGTTACGGGCTCCTGTTATATTCACTTCCCTTTGTGCCATTTCCTCAACCCTTCCCCCCTTCGCAAGTAACAGACCCTTTCGGTTCCTGTTACCCCCATCGCTCAAGGCGATAGTCCCTTCTCCTTTCAGAGAGGTTCAACACTACTACGGGTTCATCTGCCATCCTCCTCCGCTTCACCGGTCCTTGGGTCTCCCCTTGTTCCGGCTTACCCATCTTGGGACGAGTGAGGACTTCCCCGGGTAAGACATACAGCTTTCATCCGAATCCTGCCATCCCAACCTGTAGAGTTGGAGCTCGGGCTTCCCCATGTAAGGCAAGGTTACCCTCTCTACCGGCCAACACTGGTTCACTTTCGTTCAGTTCCGGATTTTGCCTTAGGCTTCCTTCAGATTCACCGTTACCAGTGACACCCTTGCCCTCAGCTAATGCTTATTTCGCTCCCCGCATTCGGGACTTTCACCCTATAGTTGTATGTCATGCCGGGCACACCTTACCCTTGGCGAAGCCAAGCTTACCCACGCGAAGCGTGTTTACCCGCTTTCGCTTTCTCGATTTTGAAATGATATAATAAACATGTGCCGAATTTATGGTGTGTGTACCACAAATATCATACATATATGAGGTGTGATTATGCCGATTTCTGAAATTATAATGTACAACCCATGGTGGAATAGTTCTATTAATATGGATACACTCGTTAAAAAACTGACTGAGCAGTATGAAAACGCTCGTTTCAAAAGGGATTATTCTAGCCTTTTCGATTTATCTTCAAATGCTCTCTACACATTAAGGGGAATGAGACAGATCGGGAAATCCACCGCCATTAAGATAACGATAGCTGAGTTGCTAAAAAAGAATGTCCCCGGAAAAAGCATAATGTTCTTACCCTCCGATACTGTGGCTGATTTCAAAGAGCTGAAGGAAGTTCTTTTAGAATATTTGAACTATGCCAGAGAATATAAGAAAAGGTATATTTTCATAGACGAGATCTCCTATGTAAAAGATTGGCAGCGTGCCATAAAAGAATTGAGGGACAACACCATCCTGAGAAACGACCTTATGATACTATCTGGCTCCTCAGCACTGGACATTAAAAGAGGAGCTGAGCGCATGCCGGGGCGAAGAGGTAATGTTGTCGAGCCAGATAAAGTACTTTTGCCGGTAACATTCAGAGAATACCTTGAAATCATTGGTTTCAAAAGCATGCCATTGTTTTCTCTGGATGAACTGCTTACTCTAAATGAAAAATATACCTTTGACTTTAAAATACTTGAGAACGAAATTAACCCGATTTTTGATAGATTCCTTTTGTCTGGTGGCATTCCCGTAGTTGTTGAAAAAACGATTCAAGAAGAATCCCTGGAACAGCTTGTCAACGTATTTTGGGATATCATGGTAGGTGACATTGAAAAAGTTGGATTGAATAGAATCACATTAAGGAAGATAATAAAGTATCTTGTAGGCCGAATCGGTTCAAGGCTTTCATGGAACTCCGTTGGTTCAGAAGTAGAATTGGACACAAAAACCGTCCAACGTTATCTTGAAGCCATTACGTCAAACTACCTAGGATTTGTAATTCACTTTCTCGATAAAAACAAACATACAATAAAACCCCTTAAACAGAAAAAGTTTTACCTGTGGGATTCCTTCCTGAACACAGTAATTCAGAAAAAGTTAGGAGTGTCTACCAAAATTCCTGAATTAATTGAACAATTAGTAGGAAAAGAACTCCTGATAAGATACGAAAACAACCTTTCAGAAAGCAGTTATATGTTAGAAAACGTAGGGTTCTGGTATTCTCAGACTGGAAACGAAGTAGATTATTTGGTAAAAAACATACCGATAGAAGTAAAATACAAGAACAACATATCGAAAGGAGACGCCGTTACAATCACAAAAGCTTTTGGGAAAGGTATCTTACTTACCAAAAAAACGCTGGATTTATCATCGCCTGTCAAACGCATCCCGGTGTCCCTATTCCTGGCAGTTTTATCTATTGGTTAGCCTGTATGAGAAAATACTCTCAGGTATTGGGTTTTGATCTCTCTACTCTTGAGAATTAGAAAATGGGGTCAGTTCCACAGCGGACTGCCCCTGTTCTTCGAGGCTTACCCTTGGCGGAGCCAAGCTTACCCATGCGCTAGCATGCTCACCGGCTCCCAGACTCTCGGTTCTCGATTGTCACGTACAACCCACAACCTGCAACGACTTTATATTTTCATTTTCTCGCCTCTTGGTTTCTCGATGTTTTCTCTATACCCTATACCCCAGACCCTATACCCGCTTTTGGTTCTTTCCGCCGAAGGCGCATACCAACCGCGAAGCGGTTCACACCCCCGGCACAGCCGGGCTTACCCTTGGCGAAGCCAAGCTTACCCACGCGAAGCGTGTTTACCGTGGGAAAACAAAAAAGCTGTCGATTTCCTGGCCCTTTATGTCATAACAGGTGCCTTTTAGTTTGCCATTATCATATTCAAAGAGAACGAAGTGATATCCTTCGAAGCTTGCTACCGGACCTGAAGGATCTTTAATGCCATAAGGAGAAGCTCCACCACCACCTATTACGATGTATGTGAGACCATTGTGTTCAATGCGCTGGTAGTTATGAT
>NZ_JGCK01000069.1:0-2554 GCF_001639905.1 Kosmotoga sp. DU53
TAAAAGCCTACGATGAGGAACTCTTCCTTTCCTCACGTGGGAACAAGAGTCCTCGGTTAAATTATACAACAAGAAATAGCATACCGGGGACTAAAAAAATGAAGAAAGAAAAGTTATCCCTGCCTGTCTCTGTTGCTCAAACCAACTGCCATTTGGGAACAGTTTCAGGTAGTCTGTCTCCTTGACTTGACATAGTAGGTGAGAGGGCCGCTGTGCGGCTGGTGAGCACGCTGCGCGTGGGTGAGCCCAGCTGCGCTGGGGGGTGGGCCTGACTACGTCAGGGGTGAGCACTCCTTCGGAGTGGGTGAAAACTGCTTCGCGGTTGAAAAAGCAGGTCGCTTGCAGACGCTGTATCTGGCTTCGCCGGGGCTATGCTGGGCTTACGCCCAGGCTATGCGTGACTTCGTCACGGCTATGCGCAACTACGTTGCGGCTCTAAAAACGAGAACCGGTAACTGAGATCCGGTAGCCGCGTAGCGTCCATCTCGGTCTCTCGGTTTCTCGGACTCTCGTGTTTTGGATTCCGTCAATCCTTCCTCCAGTAAAGCCCGAAACCAGCGGTTCCCGGGCCTACGTGGGTGGAGATGACTTTTCCCATGTAGGATACGTCTATCGGGGATCTGACGTTATAAATTTTCTTAAGAGCTTCTTCAAGAGGTCCGATGCCTTCTTCGTTGTCAGCGTGTACCAGTATCACGTCAACCGATGAACCTCCGGTACTTCCTCGATGATCTTTTCTATAAGCGTCTTCTGTGCCTTTTTGCTGCCTCTGACTTTTTTGAAGGGGATCATTTCACCTGTTTTGTGATCGATGTATATTCCAACATTTATGCTTAAGAGATTTCCGACAAAGCCTTGAAATTTTGAAACCCTTCCACCTTTAACAAGATAATCGAAGTTGGAAACGTAAAATACCGCGTGAAACCTTCCTGAAGCTATTTCGTTTTCAAGGAGTTTTCCAACTTCTTCAACGTTTTTCCCTTCGTTCAGGAGTTCACGAGCACGCATAGCGACAAGGGCGTTTACTCCACTTGCTTTTTTGGTGTCAACAACGCGTATCGGTATGTCTATCTCTCTTGAAGCGAGGGTCGCTGAATTAAAGGTTCCTGACATGGCCGTTGAAATACAGAGTACCAGTATTTCATCGTATCCACGATTTTTGGCTTCTTGATATATCTCAAGAAATTCTGCCGGCGAAGGTTGGGAGGATACGGGAAGTTTATCTGTCTCTCTGAGTTTTTTCCAGTATTCCTTCAAGTCTTTAAGTTCTCTGGTATCATCGTCTTCTTTATCTCCATTTGGCCATGTGATGTGAAGTGGAACTATGGAAACATCATATTTTTCAAGCCATTCTTTTGGAATATCACCTGTACTATCTAAAAGGATTTTTACTTTTTTCATTTTTATACTCCTCCATTCCATTTTTCATTCTTCAAAGTTGGTTTCAAAATCTATTTTAACGCTTATTTGTGATTTTTGCTAACGCACCTTGTAAAACACGGTTAATGTGAATTCATAGATACGATTCCTCATAAGAAAATAGCCGGTAGGGCACAACAAATACTAACATTTTTTATGCCCTACCGGACAATATTTAATAATTATAACGGGCTTTGTTTCTTAAATAGACTTATATCTCGTATATCTTTGTGTATTTTTCTTTTATATAGCGAATAAAATATTCGGGATTTAATTCTTCACCTGTACTGATTTTGATGAGCTCTTCAGGAAGATATTTTTTTCCATGACGATGAATGTTTTCCCGCAACCATTCTATGAGAACAGCGACGTTTCCTTTCTCAATGTTTTTTCTGAGTTTTGGGATTTCTTCTTCGGCTTTGGCAAAGAGTTGCGCCGCGTAAAGGTTACCCAACATATAGGATGGGAAATATCCTATCATTCCATTGGCCCAATGAACATCTTGAAGGACACCTTCGGCATCATTCTGAGGTTCTATTCCAAGATATTCTTTGATCTTTTCGTTCCACGCTCTTGGGAGGTCTTTAACTTCAAGGGATTTGTTTAGCATCGCCTCTTCCAGTTCGAATCTGAGCATTATGTGGAAGTTGTAGGTAACTTCATCGGCTTCGATACGGATGAGTGAGGGTTCAACGTGGTTTATGGCACGGTAGAATCTGTCCAGCGAAACCCTTCCAAATTGTTTCGGGAAAACCTTTTTTATTTCAGGATAGAAGAATTTGAGAAATTCGTAGCTTCGTGCGACCATATTCTCCATCATTCGGGATTGAGATTCGTGGATTCCTAGAGATACTGCTCCATATATGGGAGTATATTTGAACTCTTCAGGAAGTCCTTGTTCGTATAGCGCGTGACCGCCTTCATGGAATGTCCCGTACAGAGACGGTTGTAGAAAGTGCGGATCATACTTTGTGGTGACTCTTACATCGCCGGCACCAAGGCTTATGGTAAATGGATGAACGGTGTCGACATCGATTATAAAATAGTAAAAACGTCGGTCAAAAATGAGCAAAAACATCGGTAAGAATTGAGTAGTAACATCTGAATATCTCAGATAGAAAAGGAGGTATTCAGA
>NZ_JGCK01000071.1:0-143423 GCF_001639905.1 Kosmotoga sp. DU53
CTTTCGTAGCGCTTTACCCAACTCATGATAAGTGAAGCATCCACATCATATTCGACTCCCAATTCTCTGTAACTCTTGTTTGTTCCTAAATACTCCTTAACCAACTTGATTTTGAATTCTGAACTGTATCTTCGCGGTGTTTTTCCTTTCATTCCTTTTACCCCCTTTTTCTTTCCTTTATTCTATGCTGTTGGGCTTCTTTTGTCCAATCCTTTTAGGGGGTAAATATGTCGATTGTCACGTACAACCTACAACGCACAACCCACAACGTTTTTTTATCAACCACGTAGTGGTTCGGAACAACTCCAAAGGAGTTCGTAACACCGGCGTAGCTGGTCGTGTCAATCCCGAAGGGATTCTTGTCGCTGCGCAGCAGCTACCGGTTCTCGGTTTCTCAATTCTCGGATCTCGGTTTATTTAATTTTAATACACACGAAGCTTCTGCCAAATCTTGAGCAGTAGTTATTTTAGGGTTTTTCCCGCCACATTCAAGAATTTTTACTTTTTTGCCAACTCTGAGGAAAAGCTGAGAGTCATCGGTAGCGTTGGTTATTCCCTGTTCCAGTGCGTGAAGATGAGCTTCAAGAATTTCTGCGAAGAAGAAACTCTGAGGGGTTTTAGCGTGCCAGTAAAAAGATCTGTCCGGAACTTTCTCCACAAAACCATCTTTTACGATATATAGAGTTTCTTTTGCGGGTTCAGTTACAACAACACCAATTTCGGGTTCAACTGAAGCAATAATTTTAGGAATGCAATTTTTCTCGAAAAGCGGGCGTGCCGCATCATGAATCATCACAATGTCAGGTTTGACAGGCTCAAGAGCTTTAAGACCATTCAATACTGACAGCTGACGTGTTTCACCACCAGAAACTACTACGACATCATCCAATTCATAACAAGAAAGAATCTCTTTTGCTTTGTCAATCCAGTCTGGATTCATCACAAGAACTGTATGTGAAATAAAAGGAGACCCGTGGAAGATTTCCACGGATCTCACAAATATTTCCTTTCCTTCAAGCTTGATAAATTGTTTAGGAACATTCGCGCCAAAGCGTGTTCCCTTACCACCAGCAACTATGACGGCCGCTACCTTTATTCTCATTTCAACAAATGCACGAAGAGTCCACTTCTGAGTTTTGGTTCAAACCATGTGGATTTTGGTGGCATTATCATGCCCTTATCCGCCACCGTCATGAGCTCATCAATCGATGTTGGGAACATTGAAAAAGCTACTGCCCAACCTTCATTAACCCTCTTTTCAAGTGCGCCAAGTCCTCTAATTCCACCTATAAAATCAATTCTGGGATCTTTTCTGGGATTCTCAATGCCGAGTATCGGGTGCAACAGATTTTCCTGAAGTATGGAAGCATCCAGACTTTTCACAGGATCATTTTCATCGAAGCTACCGGGCTTAGCTCGCAAAACGTACCATTTGCCGTCAAGGTACATTCCAAATTCATGTTTTTTCTTGGGCTTGTACGGAGCCTCAGGTGCCTCTGAAACCTCGAACTTTTCACCAATCTTTTCAAGGAATTCCTCTTTGCTGAGCCCATTCAGATCTTTAACAACTCTGTTGTAATCAAGAACTTGAAGGTGACTGTGAGGAAATATAACGGAAAGGAAGAAATTGTATTCTTCCGTACCCGTATGAGCTGGGTTTTCTGATTTCATCATTTCCCTGACGCGGGAAGCAGATGCCGCTCTGTGATGACCATCAGCTATATAGAGAGCGGGAATCTCTTCAAAAGCTTTCTCTACTTTTTCTATGTCTTCTTTTTCTTTTACAGGATACACTCTGTGAATTACACCATTTTCATCAGTAAAGTCATAAATTGGGGTTAGCTTTTCGACGAGCTCTTTAAGAAGGTTGTCAAATTTCCCGGTAGAGCGGAAAGTTAAGAACACAGGACCGGTATTCGCTCCAACCGTATAAACATGGTTGGCTCTATCATCTTCCTTGTCCTGTCTTGTGAGTTCATGCTTTTTGATGAGACCTTTCTGGTATTCGTCAACCGATGCACATCCAACAACACCTATCTGAACGTGGTCTCCCATCTTTTGCCAATAAATGTAGTACCGCGGTTCGTCATCTTGAACGAGAATTCCTTTTTCAATGAATTCTCTCAGGTTATCACGCGCTTTTTCATAAACAGGTTTTCCGTAATGAGGTGTTCCCTCTGGAAGATCGATCTCCGCACGGATGATGTGCATGAAACTTTCCGGAGTCTTTCCATATTCCTTTGCCTCTTCATAACTAACCACGTCGTAGGGAGGACAGTTCACTTTTTCAACGAGCTCGGCTTTTGGTCTTACTGCTCTAAATGGACGTACTACTGACAAGATTATCCCTCCTTCGAACTACTTAGCTGTTTTATATAGAGATGTTCTTACCGTATTTATTGAAGTAGTCTTCCTGTTTTTCAAACATTATTTTTGCCTCTTCTTCATCTCCTTCATGATCGTAACCAAGTATATGCAAAACCCCGTGTATAAGCATAAGTGAAAGCTCTTCCTGAAAGGTGTTCCCGAACTCTTTTGCCTGCTTCTCTATCGTTTCCAGAGAAATCACTATATCTCCTACCGCTTCTGGATCATCCAGTCCGTATTCGAAGGAAAGAACATCCGTTGGACCCTTTTTATGCCTGTAA
Organism: Kosmotoga sp. DU53; assembly: GCF_001639905.1. Taxonomy (NCBI): domain Bacteria; kingdom Thermotogati; phylum Thermotogota; class Thermotogae; order Kosmotogales; family Kosmotogaceae; genus Kosmotoga; species Kosmotoga sp. DU53. The sequence goes on from NZ_JGCK01000071.1 coordinate 2,649, forward strand.
GTTTCGTTGTAATAAGTCATCTCTTCATCAGTTGTGAGCAATACATTCAAAGTTGAATCTGGTAATTCGTCCAATTCACTTTCCAATATTTTCACGATCAATTCTTTTAATCTGTCTGTATCAACTTCCTTGCTTGTAGCATTATTTATGATTATTTTCATTGATTCTTACCACCTTTTCAACCTTCTCTTTTGGATATTCTATCCTTGCCTGACTCATACTTATGAGGACTCGAGTAAAAGCTTCTATGATCTTTTCAAGATCTTCGAGATTCAAACCGCTCTTGTCGAGCTGTCGTTCATTGTATATCCCGTTAACAACCTCTTCTACCAGTTCCTGAATCTTTCCGGGCGTCGGATCTTTCAAACTCTTAAAAGCGGCTTCCACAGAGTCTGCAAGCATTATTATTCCCGACTCTTTGAACCTCGGTTTGGGACCAGGATATCTAAAGGAATCGGGATTATCCTCACCAGAGGTTTTCGCCTTGTGATAGAAATATTTCTTAATCCGCGTACCGTGATGTTCCCTAATGACATCTTCGACTAGTATTGGAAGCCTGTACTTTTTCGCCAATTCGACGCCTAATTTTACATGCTCGTTAATTACAAGGTTTGACATAGAAGGGCTAAGGCTTTCATGGGGATTCAATCCACGCTGGTTTTCGGTGAAATATTGAGGTCTTTTAGATTTCCCTATATCGTGAAAGTACGCCGCAACCCTTGCAAGTATAGGATTCGCACCTATCTCTTCTGCCGCGATTTCAGCGAGGTTCGCGATTGAAACGCTGTGTTGATACGTTCCCGGCGCGCTTAAAGACAGGCTCTTCAAAAGGGGGTGGGATAGATTCCCCAGCTCCAGAAGACCTATATTCGAGTATATTCTGCTTGCGTATTCTATATACGGTAGTATCCCGATTACTATTATTGCTGAAAAAACAGGGTTGAAGAAAGAGATCACGAGCTGCAGCAAACTCAATTTGACCTCAAAAAACGAACGTGCAAAGAGGATCAAAGCGAAGATAATACCAGTTTCGAATCCAGCCCGGGCAATATTTATCCTTCTCAGTATATTTCTGGTCGTCAATGTGCTGATGAGAGCAATCGTGGAAAAGATTACGAAACTCTCAATGGTTCCAATAGAAAAAGCAGAAAGGTAAGCCATAAACAAACCCGTCGCAATTCCCACCTCATAGCCAACTAAAATCGTAACGGTGGCCGTCCCAAGAAAGATAGGGGTTATTACCAGCGAGAATTCCGAGGGCACGACTACTGAAATAAAGGAATTTACGAAAACACCTATACTCACAATCATGAAAACAGTATAGCGATAACTTCTATGAAGTCTGAAAAAATGATTGGATTCAAATGACCCCTCGACAAGTATGTACCAGAAAACGATGGCACCAATGAAAAAAGTAAATTTGTTATCCGGTAAAGAGAAAAAAGAAACCCTGCTGAGCAAAGCGATCATTACCGGAAGTAACAGAAGATTCGTTACTCTATCCAGCGAAAGGCTTTTTCGTAATCTACGTAAAAAACCCACGGAGTTTTCAGCGATCATTTTCCTTTGCCTCTCTTTCATAGACATCGTAAGCTCTTATGATCTCTTTCACAATTGGATTTCTAACAACATCATGCTCCGTAAGGTAAACGAAGTCAACACTCTGAATTCCCTTCAAAATCTTTTGAATGATAACAAGACCTGAATCTCCACTGCTTTCTAAGTCTATCTGCGTTATATCACCGGTAACGACCACCCTTGAATTGAACCCTATTCTGGTTAAGAACATTTTCATCTGCTGATACGTTGTATTCTGAGCCTCATCAAGTATTATGAAAGAATTGTTCAAAGTTCTACCACGCATGTAGGCGAGGGGCACGACTTCAACAATTCCCTGCTCTTTGTAATAGCTCAACCTATCAACGGGTAAAATATCTATAAGTGAATCGTAGAGCGGTCTGAGATAGGGATCCACTTTTTCCATAAGCGTTCCGGGCAGGAACCCTAACCTCTCCCCTGCCTCTACCGCAGGTCGGGTCAAAATTATTCTCTGGACCTTTCCCGATCTCAAAAAATCAACAGCCATCGCCACAGCAAGATAAGTTTTTCCTGTTCCCGCGGGCCCTATGGCAAAAACAACTTCATTTTTTCTCATGGAATCAAGATAATGTTTTTGACCAACGGTCTTTGCTTTTACCCGACTTGCCACCAACGTGGAATTCTTAACCTCACGATAGTATCCTTTAAACTCTGATGAACCTTTTCCGTGAATCTGATGTTGCTCAACCATGTACTCAAACTCTCTCCAATCTATCAAATGACCGTCACGGTTCATTTCTATCAATTCATTTACTATTTCTTCCACCATATCCAGGTTTTCTGCATCCTCGCCTTTGATCCAAACTTCATTACCTATTATGGATAACTTTACCTTGAACCTATCCTGAAGATACTTGGCTTTTCTGTCGTACTCCCCAAAAAGCTCTCTAATCTCAACATCGTGAGGAATCGTTATTTTTCTTACTGGCAACTAATCGCCTCCTTATGGATTTGATACATTGAAATTATACAGCATTCTCCTGTTATGTACAGTTTCCGAACAGCATTGACTGTATTGGCGTACGAAAATCGAACGATTATGTGCTAAATTCCTCTGGCACCCCATTGCAACATACCTTGTGGAGGTGATAGAAAATGAAAATCGGTATTGTGACTGATAGCACTTGCGGGCTTGAAAAAGATATATTAAAAAAACTCAAAGTAAGAGTTGTATCCCTTTACATACAAAAAGGGGGAGAATATTACAAAGCAACTGAGATCGATAAGAAAACATACTACGAAGAACTGGAAAATGCTAAAATTCTGCCAATGACCTCTCAACCCAGTCCACAAGATTTTTATGAGGTTTTCAGAGAGTTATCAACGGAATACGATGCGCTTATCGTACCTGTGATTTCAGCAAAGCTCAGCGGAACCTTTGATTCAGCTTCCATCGCGGCTTCTATGCTGGATATAAATATACGCATCGTCGATTCAAAACTGACAAATTACGCGCTGGGTTTCCTCGTAATGAATTTGAAGTCAATGATAGACCAGGGAAAAAGTCTCGATGAGCTCGTTAAGTATGCCGAAGAATTCCATAAAAATATAAGATTGTATCTCTCCGTGGGTTCTCTAAATTACCTGTACAAAGGTGGCCGAATAGGAAAAGCAAAGACTCTGATGGGAAACATATTGAACGTAAAACCGGTCATTGCAGTAGAAAATGGGGAACTCGTTCCAGTTGGTAGCGTCCGCGGAAACAAACGCTTACTTGCTGAATTGATTAAAAGAGCCACCACTCCTATGGCAGGAAAAGAAATCAAGCGAATCGCTATTCTACATGTAAATAGAGAAGATGACGCAAAATACTTGGAAGAAATATTAGCGGAAAGATTCAAAGGAGCCGAGATTTTCATAACCGAACCAGAGCCCGTTGTCGTAACACACCTTGGACCCTCTGCAATCGCGCTTATTACAGAATGGAGGGAGAAGGAAAGATATTAAGAATCGAGATCCGAGAATCCGAGAGCCCGAGAAAGCTGCTTTGCGGCGTCGCGAATCCCTTTCGGAATTGACACGAACTCCTGATAAGAATCGGGAGTCCGAGAGTCCGAGAACCGAGAGGGCCGCTGTGCGGCTAGTTAGCACGCTTCGCGGGGGTGAGCCCAGCTGCGCTGGGGGTAAGCCTGACTACGTCAGGGGTGAGCACTCCTTCGGAGTGGGGAAATAATAGATGCTTGCAGACGCTGTGTCCGGCTTCGCCCTTTATAAACAGAACCCGTCATCCTGAACACCCCTAACCCGTCATCCTGAACTTGATTCAGGATCTCGCACTTGGGAAAACAAAATTCTGGATAAAAGATTTCCAGAATGACGGTGAGCGGAGAAGATTCTGGATTAAACATTTCCAGAATGACAGTTATCCGTTGACTTCTAAAGAATGACAGCGTCGCAAGCCTCAGCCTCGCGAGCGTCGCTTCATCAGCTGACAGCCTTTGCAAGCGTCCTGCTTTCCAACCACGCAGTGGTTCGGAACAACTCCGAAGGAGTTCGTTACACCGGCGCAGCCGGTCGTAGCAATCCCGAAGGGATTCGGAGCGCTGCGTAGCAGCTACCGGTTCTCGGATTCTCGGATTTTACCCTCTCAAATAATAAACGTCAGCATTATCGCGAAGAATATGAGATAAATCAGTAAAGCATTGTCAAGCCTTTCGAAGGTTTTGGGTAAAGGTCTGAAGGATTTTCTTACCATGAAATACAACGGAATTCCAGCTGCGATCATCACCAGGGCATCTAAAACATGATGTGAGTCAAATTCTATTATCCCATGAGCAAATATCGTGAAAATCATGATGGCATAAGCGAGCATAACATTCCATGGCAGTTGAGTTCTTTCTTTTGATGTGCGTATAAAGACAAATTTAGCGAAGCTGATTACCGTTCCAACAGAAGCTATCACCAGGAGATATTTTGCCGGTCCCACGATGGAATCCATTATGCCGTTCTTGGTGACGAAACCGGATGTTAAGGGTGCACCAGCGATTGCCGCTGATCCCACGAGAAGGGGGATATATTCCCTCAGGCGTACCTTCCCGTTCCATTCTTTTATATTCTGTGTACCAAGCCTCTCATAGATGTTTCCTGCTGTCATGAAAAGAAGTCCCTTAAAAACAGCGTGACTGAAAGCATGCCATGCCGCGGCGATGTTGCTCGCTGCAATTATGAAACCGATCTGCGAAAATGTATGGTAAGCCAGAATATTCTTCGCCTTCCTGGCATTCATCGCAAAGATCACACCAGCAACGGCACTGGCGGATCCCACTATGAGGTAAACTCCCCTGAGCCATTCAAAGGAACTGTATTGGAGAAAACGTATTACAAGGTAATCCTCTATTTTGACCATTAATCCGGAAAGTACGGGAGAAATCTCAGTTATGGCGTTGGCATGCGCATCCGGAAGCCACATTGAAAGCAAGAACAAACCCGATTTTACGGAAAGGCCCACAAATATAAGCATAGCAGGTAGTTTATCCATGTTATCCATAGCAGAAAAAGAGAAGGTCCCGCTTCGCATGTAAACGAGCCCTATTCCGATGAGGTAGAAATTAAAGCCAAGGGCTGATATCAACATATATTTCAACGAAGCCCAGATCTGTTTTCCTTTCCTACCATAAGCTATCAATATGAAACTTATTATCGATGCAAGTTCAAAGGTAACATACACATTGAAAAGATCCCGCGTTATAAAAACCGCGTTCAATGAGCCCAAAAGCAAGGTTATGAGAGCATAAAAAATTCCATCATAATCCTTGTGAAGGGAATTCAAAGTCACAGCAAAAAGAACTACCACTACAGCAAGAAGGAAAGGCAAAGCTATTTCATCGTACCCTATGGATATACCTAACGTTCCCCAATTTCCTATCACTGTCTCGTAACTGTTACCGATATTAAGGATCAATATTATCGCTGAAGATACCAACGATACGAACGTCAAGGCCACGGTTATTTTCCTGTGACGATTGAGTATAAGCGATAGGCCACCGAGAAAAAGCGGAATAAGGCTTATGTAAAGTATCATTTCTCCTCTCCTTCGAGAATCTTTTCTATCAGATTTACATCAACGGTATGATACCTGTTGTGAAGCATTATGGTGAAAACGAGCAATAAACTCAAAATTGTAAAACCTATAACTATGCTGGTTATTACCACTGCTTGAGGTACAGGATCAGCATACCGCAACCTCTCGATAGGCAAATAAGGGATTATCGGCGCACTGGTACCGCTTTTCGAAGATATCGCTGTATAGAAAAGCGTGACTGAAGTTTCCACGATACCAAGAGCCAGTATCTTTTTTATCAAATTGGGCGTCAAAAGCATGCCCAATGTTCCCAGAAAGGCTCCGATCAACGAGGTGTATATGGCTACCTCACTTATCATAATGTCCCCCTTCTCACGACAAATTCACTCGTCATTTTCCAGGAACCCGCATAGACTTTGATCCCAACCAAAAGATTTACCAGCGGAATAACCCCTCCGCTGAGAATGCTACCATAGCTCTGTTTCTCATTTATAGCAAGGATAAAATCGGGGAAAGTGACGCTCATTGTCATAATAGAAAGGGTGATTATCAACGCAAGGTTTTCTATGATCTTCACACGCATATTCTCATAGTGAGATAACGCCCTTATAAAGTTCGAGGAAACTCCATAAAGCACTATGCTGCTGGCGAGTATTACTCCACCTGCGAAACCTCCTCCGGGCGACAGATGCCCATTAAGAACCACGTAAAGGAAGACTGTAATGGAAATGGCAACAATACCTGAGCTATATACCTCAGCCGTTCCAAAAACAGTTTGTTCGGATATTTCGCTTTTGGGTTCAGATTTCAGCATACTCGTAACACCAACAACAGCAACCGAAAAAACAAGCACTTCAAAAAGGGTATCGTAAACCCTCGATTGAAGATAAACAGAGGTAACCGTATTTGGGATTCTTACTTTCTCCACGAGGGTTTCTATTTTCCCTTCAACCGCTTCAGCAGCCTTTGTGGCTGAAAAATCAATCTGAAAAATAAACAGAGTAAAAATATAAACCACAAGAATGACCGCAGCAATTTTTTTCAGATTCATAGATACCTCTCCACTATTTTTTTGAGCTCCCCTGTTGCTTCAAGCCCCTTCAGATCAGATATCACAAAGTTCTTCAAATCTTCAGCCGTTTCAGCCAGCAGAAAGACATAATGCGTTTTTCGTGTAGGAACAGCCTCAACCTTCTCCTCAGTAGTTCTTAGAGATTTGAGGTGAAGGTAATCTACCTCCTTATCTCCAAGTTTGAAGAATATGGTTTTAAGATAGGGAATTTTCACAAAAAACCACGCATCTTCCACACTTTCATCTGTCAAACCGCCACAAACTATATCAACCGTTCCCGCTTTTAGAGCTTCAAGTGCCTTTTGAACATTCTCAAACTCAAAGGGTTCTATATGGTACCCTTCAAGCCCCTGTATTCTGGAGATAATTTCCCATTCCAGTCCGTCGAGGTCTTCATTACGCTTGTAGATCATGTACGGAGTGGAAATGTAACCCACCCTGACCCTTCGCTGTTTTCGGATTGCCATGATATAAACAAGGATAACAAGAGTAACACCGACTGTAAATTGGGTTAACGCAACATCAGGAGCTCCGAGTAAAAGCATCATCACAGAAGAAAAGAAACCGAGAATCCCGTACCATATAACTGCTTTGAAGTTTGTTTTCGCGCCAACAATAGCCAACGCTGCCAGAAGGTAAAGCGATGAGAAAATGAGTACGGCAAAGAGCATTCTATCTCCTCCGGGAACTTAAAAAAGCCCTGCTGATAACATGAGAAACTACCGGACCGGAAACAACAAGTATTCCTATCAACACCAGCATTTCAAGAAATGATATAAGCCCGAAAAAGAAGGCCGAAAGAGCTAATAAGCTCAGTCCAACCGTGTCAGAAGCCCCAAGAAAATGCAATGCCTGAACTATGCCATGAGCAAATATGGCTCTTAAAGTACCAATTAAAACAAGGAAACACCCACTGAAGAAAAAGAGAAATGCAAGTATTCTCATTTGCTGTTCCTCACTCCCAAAAAGTACGCGGCTATTATCGTTCCACCAGCATTTAAGAAAAGAAAAATAAGGATTATCTCAGATAGATATCTGATTTCAAACAAAAGCCCCAAAAAAAGGAGCAGCACAAGTACTTTCACGGTTATCGACGAATAGGCAACGAGAAGCTTCCAGGGATTTCTGTCTCTGGAATATAGGAAAAGGATCAAAACAGAAAAAACTGTAACGGCAAGCGCCGTATAGGTTATCATTTTTCTTTCACCCCATGGATGATAAGTTTGTTCCTGTCTTTGTGCACAACCAATTCTTCAGGTGTTAGTGTTATAGAGACAATTTTTCCGAATTCATCTATCCTGTTATCCGGTGAGACTGTTTCTGTAATTGAAAAAAGCTGTCGGGTTAAAAGCAATCTGAAAGCCTGAAAAACCGCCATCGGATATTTGAAAACCAACTTTGTTAGCACCTTGAAACCGTTTCCCTTCGGGATGACTTTTCGACCAACAAGCCAGGAAATGCTTGCGGAAAGAAGGGCAAAAAATAGATTGTCTGAACTAAGCGAAGGCTCTAGCATCATCCAGATCAAAAAGGAAAGGGGAAAAATCATATTCTCCTCCTCAACGGTTTAGCCCTAAAAGGTTCCTTGCTCTCAAAATGTTGCATCCAGCCAGTTAATCCATAAGCTTCAAGAATATCCAGGGCATTTTCATATTCCTCAACACTTATCCTACGGGATATCTCTGGATACTCCTTTGCTTTATATACCGGCCTGTATTGGGACATAAGGGATATTGGAACGGAAAGCGAAAGTTCGAAAGCAACAAATTCTGCCATTTCTCCTGTACCCGCTATCCCATTTGGCAACACAAGGTGCCTGATAATGACTCCGCGCTTCATTCCGTCAACTTCCTTGAAAGCCCCAACCTGTCTGAACATTTCTTTAACAGCCCTTTTAGTGACGCTCCAATAATCCGGAACTCTTGAATAGATTTTCCCTATCTCATCATCACAATAACGTATATCCGTCAGGTAAATATCGACTATTCCTTCAAGTAACCTGAGCGTTTCAACCTTCTCATAACCACTGGTATTATAAACAATCGGAAGCTTAAACCCTTTTTCAACGGCGTACTTTAAAGCTTTCAGTATTCCAGGCAGATTTGGCGTAGGAGTAACCAGATCAAGAGTTTCCGCCCCTTCCTTTTGAATCTCTAAAAACATCTCACCAAGTTCTTCAAAAGTAAAATTCTTACCAGTGTTGTTTTGACTGAATCCAAAATTCTGGCAATAGACACATCCCATCGAACAACCGCTGAAAAATACCGCTCCGGCTCCTCCTTCTCCTACCAGCGGTGGCTCCTCTCCAAAATGAAGCACAACACTGGAAACTCTCGGGTTTTTTTGCTGTTTACAGTAACCTGTAACTCCAGCATTTCTATTAACCCGACAGTTTTTCGGACAGAGCGTGCAGGCATCCAGTTCTTTTTCTATGGTTTCTATGAGCGAATCAAGATATCCGTTCTCAACCTTTTCTAAATACACCGGGTACTTCATCTAATTGCTTCACTCCTCAGGATATATCTCTATCTGTGCCCCTATCGCGGTTAAATTTTTCTTTCAATTTTTCGTAGCCTCTAAATATATGCGCTGCATTCTTTATCACTGTTTGACCTTCTGCTGAAAGAGCTGCAATAAGCATGCCGGCAGTCGCCCTTATATCGGGTGCATATATCTGGGCTCCACTCAGTTTTTCTACTCCTACTATATGAGCGACCCTGTTCATGACTTTTATATTTGCACTCATTCTGTTCATCTCATCTACATAACCAAACCTGTTTTCAAAAACCTTCTCTTCGATTATCGACTCTCCCGGAACTGTACAGAGTACAGCTGTGAGCATTGGCTGCAAATCCGTTGGAAAACCAGGATAAGGTGCCGTGGAAACACGAATTGGCTTTAGCTCGCCAGAAACAGAAACCTCTATACTATTTTTATCGCAAGTTATACTTACTCCAAGCTCATCCAGCACTTTCAGCAAGGCTTCGAGATGTTCCGGTATCACATTTGAGACTTTCACTCTGCCTCTGGTTGAAACACCTGCAAGTAAATAAGTTCCCGCTTCTATTCTGTCGGGTATAATGTGATACTCGATTCCATGAAGTTTCTCCACACCCTCAATTTCTATTCTATCGGTTCCTGCACCTTTAATCTTCGCACCTGCTTTGTTGAGAAAATTCTGAAGGTCCTGTATTTCAGGTTCTCTGGCGACGTTTTCTATTATCGTCTTACTTTCTGACATGAGTGCCGCTACGGTCATTAACTGTTCCGTAGCACCAACACTCGGAAAAGGCAGTTTATAATAAAGTTCTTCCTTAAAACTCGAGGGTTTTTTCGCTATGACATCACCATGTTCCTCTTTTATCAAAAATCCTAAAGCCTTCAAACCTTCAATGTGAAAGTCCACTGGTCTTTGACCTATATTGCAGCCACCCGGCTTCCCAACTTTCGCCCATCCACATACCATTGTCAGCGGGCCAAGAACGTTGAAAGAAGCCCTCATCATCCTAACCAATTCGTAAGGGACATCTCCCATAAGAACATTCCCCGGTTCCACAACAACCCTATTATCCCTGAAAGACACCTTCTTCCCGATTCTTTGGAGAATGGTTAGCATTGTGAAAACATCTTTGAGTTCCGGTACATTGTCCAATACAACCGGTTCATCTATCATAACGGCAGCTGCCAGAATGGGAAGAGCCGCATTTTTTGAGCCGCTGATTGGTACTTCGCCGATTAATTTCCTGCCACCTTCTACGACAATTTCACTCAACTTAATTCCCTCCATTCAAAGCTGATAAGAACGATTAAAGCCACTATTCCATCCAATATCATTCTAACATGGAAAACTGAAAAGCTGCCCTATACCATGATTTTATAGTAAATAACTTTTCCGCAAATTCCTTAAAAAAAAACCGGATCAACGATCCGGCGGATAATGTGGGGGGTCTATCGTTAAGGGGGATAGGGGGGTCGTACTTTCTATTTCATTCTAAATCCGAATTGTTAACTCCACATTTTTGTTAAGAATCACAACGTTTATCGGAAGTAAAACAACAATTAACAACGCATGCGGTCTACCATCGAAAATCTTCAACGATGCTTTCAAACTAAGGGCAACAGCGCTCTTCTCACAAAATCGAGCGCAAACATCGCCGCACGGTTTCTTATTTTATTCCTGTCTCCTCCCAGCTGAAGTTTTTTAACCGCTGTTTTACCGTTTACATAGAGACCGAGATAAACAAGGCCAACAGGCTTTTCAGGTGTACCACCGGTTGGTCCTGCTATTCCAGTAATTGAGAGCCCAATGTCTGTTCCGGCACTCTTCGCAATACCAGAAGCCATTTCAATAGCCGTTTCTTCACTGACAGCCCCGAATTTAGATAGAGTTTCTTTTTTCACGCCAAGTCTTTTGACTTTAGCCTCATTGCTGTATGCAATTATTCCCTCCATGAAAACCTTTGATACTCCCGCAACATTGACTATCTTCGATGCAACAAGCCCACCTGTGCATGATTCAGCCGTGGAGATAGTCAGTCCTGTTTTTCTTAAAAGATTTACCACAATCTCCTCCAGGCTTTCTTCACCCACACCATAGATGTATTCTCCAAGTTTTTCCCGGATTTGCTTTTCAATAGGGGCTATCATTCCCTCAGCCAGTTCTTTGTTATCTGCTCGAGCTGTTATTCTGAGAAGGACCTCACCTTCCTTAGCATAAGGAGCAATGGTCGGGTTGTCCTGATTTTCAATTATCTCCTTGATCTTCTCAACAACAAGACATTCACCCATTCCAAAGACTCGCAGGACCTTAGAATAGAGCACACAATTCTGGAGTTTCATAAGATATGGCATAACAGCCGTTTCAAACATCGGTTCCATTTCCTTAGGCGGTCCCGGGAGAATGATTAGTATTTTCCCGGAATCCTCGATAATACATCCAGGCGCGGTACCATAGAAATTATCGAGGACGATAGCACCTTCAGGAATATATGCCTGTTTCAGATTTCCCTCTGTTAAGTATTCCTCTCTACCTTTGAAATAATCCTTTATCGCCTGCAATGTGGGTTTATGCAAAACAAGTTTTTTTGAAAAAAACTTAGCCGCAGCTTCTTTCGTGAGATCATCTTGAGTAGGTCCGAGCCCACCTGTTGTTATTACAAGCTCACTGCGCTTAAAAGCTTCATCAAAAGCCTGAAGAATCCTATCCATATTGTCGCCCACTACCGTCTGCCTGTAAAGGAAAATACCCAGCTCTGCGAGTTTTTTTGAAAGATATTGCGCATTTGTGTTAAGAATGTCTCCAAGTAAAAGCTCAGTACCTACTGAGATGATTTCAGCCTTCATATTTTCCCATCTCCTTTCATTTTCCGGCTATTGCTCCTTTTCTTTTTCGATTTTAACTCATAGCTTTTGTTTTCTCATCCTCAAAATAGTCAGTAATTCTAACTATTTTATTCTAGAATATGAGAGTGATTCTATATCAGGGGGTGAGATTATGGGAATTTGGTTGGTTATTTTGTTGTTCCTCTCCATATTCTTCATCATCATTTCGACAGTCAGATGGAAATTACATCCTTTCCTGGCCCTGCTATTCGCTGCATTTGGATTCGGTTTGCTTTCAGGAATGAAGCTACCTGATATAATTTCTTCCATTACCGGGGGATTCGGAGGCACAGTAGGAGCAATAGGAATTGTCATCGTCGCCGGAACGATTATAGGAACCTTTCTTGAAAAATCCGGCGGTGCTTATACAATGGCCGAAAGCGTCCTGAAAGTAACCGGGAAAAAGAATGTCCCGCTTGCTATGGGCATCATAGGTTATATAGTCTCTATACCGGTCTTCTGCGACTCTGGCTTTGTTATTCTCAGTCCGCTGAATAAGGCACTCACAAAGCGAGCCGGTATATCCCTTGCTGCCAGTGCGATTGCGCTCAGTCTAGGTCTCTACGCGACTCACACGATGGTTCCACCAACACCTGGACCGATAGCAGCAGCAGGAATACTTGGAGCGGATTTAGGAGTGGTAATACTCTGGGGACTTTTAGTATCAATTCCAGCACTACTAGTAGGGTGGCTTTTTGCCGTGAGAGCAGGGAAAAGGATAAAGATCGATCCAGAACCCGAGCTTACAGAAGAAAATATAGCTGCAAAAATGAAAGAGGCACCCAGCGCTTCTAAAGCTTTCCTTCCAATAGTTGTTCCCATAATTCTCATTCTACTAAAATCCATTTCCGATTTTCCAACAAGACCTTTTGGCGATGGCGCCTTCAGGCAGTTAATCGGCTTTATCGGACATCCAGTAACCGCATTGATGATCGGTATACTCATTGCATTCACCCTGCCAAAAAAACTGGATAAAGAAATGCTTTCCACATCCGGTTGGGTAGGAGAAGCTCTGGTGAATGCCGCTATTATAATCATGATCACTGCTGCGGGCGGTGCCTTTGGTAAAGTTCTCCAAAATTCTGGAATAGCTAAAGTCATAGGAGATACCCTTGCAAGAGCCAATCTTGGCATATGGCTGCCTTTCATAATCGCTGCCGGTATCAAGACGGCACAGGGATCTTCTACGGTTTCTATCATCACAACGGCATCGCTGATGGCACCACTTATGGAACCTCTTGGATTTACCTCAACGGTAGCTAAAGCACTTGTCGTTGTAGCAATCGGTGCTGGTTCCATGGTTGTTTCACACGCTAACGATAGTTATTTCTGGGTTGTTACCCAGTTCTCACGTATGGATGTTAAACTTGGTTATAGGTTGCAAACCCTGGGCACCCTGCTTGAAGGTTGACGGCTGCGGTGCTGGTATGGATAATAAGCCTTGGAGTTTTATAATTGGAGGCGAAAAGCTTGTCAGATCTCAGAAATGACGCTTTAGATATCATTGATTATTCCATTAAGGCTGTTCTTCCTGACAACGCGGTAAAAGAAGCGATAAAAAAGAGAAAACTCCCGGATAAAATAGTTCTTGTAGCAATTGGAAAAGCCGCCTGGCGGATGGCAAAAGCCGCTCATGAAATTGTTGGCGATAAAATCAAATCTGGCGTTGTAATCACAAAATACCATCACAGCCAGGGGAAAATCGGAGATTTGAAGATATTTGAAGCAGGGCACCCTGTCCCCGATGAAAATACTATAAAAGCCAGCAGTGAAGCTCTCAAAATGGTCTCAAATCTTTCTCCGGAAGACACCGTCCTATTTCTTGTTTCGGGAGGCGGTTCCGCATTATTTGAGGTTCCTCAGGAAGGTGTAACCCTTGAAGATCTGACAGGCGTAACAAACCAGCTTTTAAGATCAGGTGCAGATATAGTTGAAATAAATACAATAAGAAAACGATTGTCGGCGGTTAAAGGGGGGCGCTTTGCCCTCCTTTGCAAGCCGGCAAAAGTTTTGGCGCTGGTTCTCTCAGACGTTTTAGGTGATAGATTGGATAGCATAGCTTCCGGTCCGGCATACCCTGATTCAACCACATGGGAAGATGCCATAAGAATCATTCAAAAGTACGGTATTCAACTACGTCCAGAACTTCTCAAAGTATTGAAAAACGAAACCCCGAAATCTCTTGACAATGTTGAAACAGAGATAATAGGCAGCGTATCCAGAGTATGTGAAGTAGCTGCAGAAAGGGCAAAAATGCTCGGTTACGAACCTATGATTTTCACCACAACGCTTGACTGTGAAGCACGGGAAGCCGGAAGCTTCATAGCGGCGATAATACGCGAGGTCGTTACCAGCAGTCGCCCCTTAAAGAAACCCTGTGCATTAATTTTCGGTGGAGAAACGGTGGTTCACGTCCGCGGTAATGGAAAAGGTGGAAGAAACCAAGAGTTAGCACTGGCAGCAGCAACAAAAATAGAGGGATTAAGAGAAGTGGTTATCGCCTCGGTAGGTACTGACGGGACTGATGGACCAACGGATGCAGCTGGTGGGATCGCTGATGGAAATACAGCCCAAAAACTCAAGAAAAAAGGAATAAATATCGAAAGCGCTCTTGCCAACAATGACTCCTATCACGCTCTCGATGCTGTTGGCAGCTTAATAAAAACAGGCCCTACAGGTACTAATGTCAATGACCTCATAATCGCTCTTTGCAAATAATACAAGATATAAGGAGTAGAGAATTGAAAAATAAAGGAACATACGAAGTTTACGTTGATGGAAGTTTTTTCAACGATTGTGTTAGTTATGCAGCTGTAATCCTGAAAGATGGGGAACTTCAAAAAACCATAAAAGGAGTCGTCAAAGAAGAAGACTTTATAAGCTCCAGACAAGTCGGTGGAGAGCTTATGGCTGTAATGAAAGCACTCGAGTGGTGTAAAGAAAACAAAATTACTTCCATAACTCTCTATTACGATTATATTGGAATAAAAGCATGGGTTACAGGCGAATGGAAAGCAAAGAAACCTCTGACAAGATTTTATGCTGATTATGTAAAAAAAAGCGGTATAAAAATATACTGGAAAAAAGTTAAGAGCCACAGTGGGAATTATTGGAATGACTATGTAGACAAACTTGCGAAAAAAAGTGCTCTGGAAGTGTGATCATTTTTTGTTGTAGAAACCCTGTTCCCATAGATCTATGACAGAATGATTTATAACATGGTACCTCAAATTTCTTCCTGAAAATATCGCAGCGGCAAAAGCCCCCTCACCTTCTTTCATACCTGGAAGGAGTAGTTCGATTCGTCCAACCTTTCTTTTTCTCCTATATTCACTCACAATCTCTTTCAGCGTAGATACAATCTGTTCATCTATCGGAATTTTTTCAACATTCAGTACAGCAATAATATAAAAGTCATATGGCTGATCTTTAGATGTTTCCGCAATCTTCAATATCCTATACGGTAGAACAGTGTCTTTTCCACCCAAAATAAAAACAATAAAGAAAACCACGCTAAAACCGCCATCACACCAAGAATGAGATAAAAATTTCTAACTCCGGAACTGTTATCAACCTCTCTAAAAGTGGGTGAAACTCCAGAATCTGACTTGTTATCAACTACCCTTAACCTTTTTTCCAGTATTTTTCCTTTTATTCTTACCCACTCTTGCTTAGCAATTTTAACGGCTGATTCTCCAAACTCTACTTTAATAAGATTCATGGTTTCATCGTAGGAGTATCCACTCTTAATAAACCACTTAACCGCTTTCCTAAACTCTTCTGGTTTGTTCTTCGGTGGGAGATTTCCCACTTTCTTCACCTGCTTCCATGAGGTTATTTAACCTTTTACGAAGCATTTCAAGTTCTTTGAAAATACTCCCAGGCCCTTCTATTTTTATGTTTTTCTGATTTATCACCCATTTCACAAATTCAAGAAGGTCATAAAAAAAGACCTTATTCCGTTCTTCGTTGAGTTTAACAATTGCGTATTTTACACAATTGTTTTCAATAATATTCCTCACATCTAACACCAACGGTTTAGCAAAACTTTTTCCGATAAGTTGGAGCTGTTTTATCTCGCCAAGATTCAGAATAACCGCGTCCTCTGAAGACTCGAATATTCCCAAAACTTTCTTTTTATAGAAGGCATACGCACAAAATAGCTCGCGAGATCCATCTTTTAGTCTTACTTTCAACATCTTTCTCTGGTTTATCGCCTGTTCTATTAACAGGATACATTTATCGATTTCTCGGAAAGATTTCTTTTCTAAAGATGCAAATAAAACGGGAAGTTCAAAGGGAACAACATACCTGTATCCCTTTTCTTTCCGCGAGTAAACAACAGGCGCTCCAAGAACATTTCTCAAATAGTGTACTTCACGCTCAGCCTGCCTTATAGAAATTCCGAATCTATTTGCAAAATCCTTCAGCGAAGGATACTTCCCTTCACTGATCATCCTGTGCAACCATAAAATACGGGAATTTTCGGGCATTATCACTCCTCCCGATTTAATATTAACATTAAACCCATACGAACTACTCCTTACTGACACACTTTCAATCAATTCTCTGAATGAGATAAACGCTCTCAGTAACACTGTATCAAAATTATTAGCGATAAATGAAAAACACCGGGAGATATTATCTTCCCGGTGCTTTGATCAATTTTAATAGAGAATATTCCTGTTTTTTCTCGAGCTTTTACACCGCTTCATATTTCCGCTGGAGTTCTTCCACAGCCTGCATTTCAGGGAAATACTCCGATTCGAACAAACAACCCGTGTAGTAAAACTCTTCCTGCCCACCAAACAATGGCCCAATTACAGCGGAGCTCAACATGGAGAAGAACATAACGAAAGCCGGAAGCGGATCTTTAGAGTCCCACACATCGTCCATCATGCCCTTTCGGCTACCAAAAAATCCTTTCAATTTTTTGAATTTTCCTTTGAACAACACAGCAAAAAACCATCCAACCTCCAGGTATCCCGTATATGATCCTGTGCCCGTTTTCGCCTTAATAGGCTTCACACTGTCAGGATCCATCAAAAGATCAACATATAGTTTCGGAAAGTCTATACCGCTGGCGTACCCTACATAAAGTCCCGGGCTCATTCTTGGATTCACATCAGTTATGAAGTAGGTGTCTCTTTTTTCGTCATAAAGAAAATCTGCACAGATGAAACCGGTGTAATCAATCTCCTCTACTATTTTCTCAACATAATCGGTAATCTCTGGTATGTCATAACTTATACGATAAGTACCAAATCCCCCAGCCTCCGGGTATTCCCTAATATTTTTGTATATCACATTGGCTATGAGCTTACCGTTGTAAGCGATCCCCGTTGTGCAGTACTGAACACGAGGTAAAGGTTCTTGAACCAGATATTCTGAAGCGTTTAATTTACCTGAAAGCTTCTTGAGTTCATTGAAATCCTTTACAAATCTGATTCCGAGAGCACCTCTATTTCTTCTTGGTTTGATTATTACAGGAAAATCCCATTCAGTGGGTTCAAAATCTCTAAACAACACTGTTTTAGGAGAAGGGATTTCGATTTTTTCTGCAAGTCTGGAAACACTGTATTTGTCATGAAGAAACGCTACTTTTGAAAAATCTGCTACCAGCAATTTCACCTTTCCCTCAAACCGATCCTTATAGTAGGAAATAACAAAAGCGTCTTCAAATCCTGGTAATAAAACGTCTATCTTGTGTTCTTCTACAATTTTCAAAATAAAATTGATGAACTCTTCTGATTGCCTGCTTACATAAGGATAGATAAAAGACTTTTTCACATACCTGGAATAAAGTCCACCAGCGCTCTTAACACTATCAGCCGCGTACACTTCATGCCCTTCCTTGTGTAACAACCTGATCGTATTCAAAGCATACATCATTCGTGCACAGGTAACGAGAACCCTTGCCAAAAAAATCACCTCGCCTTCTTAAAGCAACATTCTATACAAATTCTGACATACTACGCAACGATTATAATGTTAAAATCGATTGCAATGTGCTTGTTGTTATAAATTCACATCGTTTTAAGCTAATAATATCACATCAAACAGATTTAAAAAAAAGACTGCAGGTGATTTTATGAAAGGTATCATATTTGACCTCTTTGGAACACTTATAGACAGCGAAAGGCTCTTTTACCCCATCTCATTAACGATAGCTCAGGAAACCTCTCTAGATGTTCTTGAAATTGAAAATGCTTTTAAAAAGTTCTACCACGAGTTCTTCTCAGGATACCATCTGAAGGAGTTCAAGCCGGAGACAGCTTACTATGAGCAGTTACTCAGTAAAATAAAAAAGAGATTTCGTCTTGCTCGCGAGGTACAATATTATCTGAATTTCATGTTCACTTCTTTTGGACAGTTCAAAGCATATCATGACGTTGAGGTGCTCAAAGAGTTATTTGAAAGTTACACCATATGCATACTGACAAACGCGGACAATGTCTTTGCCGTCAAGGCCGTTGAGAAAAATTCCATTCCACACCATTTTTTGATCACTTCTGAAACAGCGCAAGCATATAAACCATCCAGAAAAATTTTTGAGTTCGCGCTGAAGAAAATGAGATCGGAGAAAACGGATGTCGTGTTTGTCGGAGATAATCCTGAAGTTGACATCGTCGGCGCGTTAAATGCTGGTATTAAGGCGTTCCTTATCGACAGAAAGGCCGAACCCCACGACAGGCATTCAGAAACTCTCCGTTTGTCAAATCTTTTTGAGTTACGAAGCCTACTTAAGGATTAATAATTCGAAAACTCATGGTATAATTTCGAGAAGAGAAAAGGAGGTGAAAATATGGAATTATACAGTAGTGAGAGTGATTTACCGCCATGAACTGGAAGTGAGGGCAAGAGCTCACCCTCCTCAGGCCTCGCATCGTAGTCAACAATCCTAACAAAACGAGGCAAAGGAGAGGAAAATTATGATTAGATATTTCATAACCGAAAAAAGAGAATTGAAAGAACTCAGCGAGTTTCGTGAAAAATCGTGGGTTTATGTGGTTTCACCTGATTCTTCGGACATCGAAGTGCTCTCAAAATTCGGCATAGACGAAGATTTTGTTTGGGACGCGTTAGACCCCGAAGAGAGAGCGAGATTCGAACAGGACGAAGATATAATATATGTTATTGCAAAAGTTCCCTATTACGATGAGAAAGACCCAGAGGTTCCATACAAAACACTTCCGATCGGCGTAGCCATCACGCCTACCGCTTTTGTAACTATTTGTCTGAATGACAACGAGATTTTCAAAGATTTCTTCCAGAACAAAATAAAGGATTTCTCTACCAAAAAACGGAACAGATTCCTGTTGAGAATATTTGAGGTCGCTGTTATCTACTACCTCAGATATTTGAAAGAGATTAGAAAGAGATCTAACGACATCGAGAAAGAACTTCACCGTTCTACAAGAAATAAGGAACTTGTAGCTATGTTGAACCTCGAAAAGTCCCTTGTATATTTCACAACCTCACTGCGTTCCAACGAGCTCATGTTTGAAAAACTCAAAATGGCGAGTATTCTCACACTCTACGAAGATGATGAAGACCTTTTTGAAGACATAATCATAGACAACCGTCAGGCCATAGAAATGGCGAAGATTTATAGCGACATCCTCAGCGGAATGATGGATGCCTTCGCTTCAGTCATATCGAATAACCTGAATGTTGTAATGAAGGTGTTGACCATAGTCACTCTGGTCCTCCAGATACCAATGCTCACAGCATCCATGTGGGGAATGAACATAAAACTACCGCTCAGTGGTAACGATTATGCTTTCGCCATAACAATGGGAATTTCCGCGGTTGCCGCGGTGATATTTGGCTTTACGCTCTTTAAAATAAAGTGGTTCAAATAGACTGCTGTTTTAAGAGTTTAAGCTTGAACACTAGAACCACTGAAAGCAAGCATAAAAGCGATACACTCATGATAGCGTTGGGAAGAAGCCCCAAAACCGACCACAAAAAAGCCATCATAATAGAAAGTATTGTGGTGGCTTTTTTGTTTTCTTTTGTGAGTGAGAAGAGCTTATCGTAAAAATGATCCCTATCCCCTTCAAAGGGAGACTTTCCGGCAATAATCCTCCGTAAGAAACCAGCTGATAGATCAAGTAACGGCAACCATACCACCGCTAAAACCGGTATAAATGATTCAGTACCGTAACTGTTTAAAAGCATCATTCCCATAAACGCACCGGCTATATAAGAACCCTGATCACCAAGGAATATCTTCGCTGGAGGAAAGTTCCAGACGAAAAAACCAAAAAAAGTCCCGGCAAAAGCAAGCAAAAGTGGATGTAACTGAAACACTATAACAAGAACCAGCGCAGATACAACAACCACTCCGCTGCAAACACCATCCATCCCATCTATCATGTTGAAGGCATTTACCACAGCCGCAAACAGGAAAGCAAGAAACAGAGATTCAAAAAAAGAGTTGTTTAGATAATAGAGAGAAAATAAAAAACCTGCTAAAAGTTCAATCATTAACCTTAAAGACGGATTCAATCCTTTAACATCATCTATAAACCCTATCGCCCAGAGTGAAACAACAACAACCATATAACCCGGTTCATGGATCAGCCAAGGGATAAGGCTCAAAAGTATGGCTGTACCCCCGGTATAGGGAATAGCTGTTTCATGAGGTTTGAGTTTCCCGGCAGGTTTATCTAAAAATCCAAATTTTATTCCAATATGCCTGAAGACAAAAGTCATGAAGATGGACAGTGAACAAGCTAATAAAAATTCCATGGCCTTCACCCTGCAAATTCTATTGCTTTTTTTAGCGTTTCGACAACGTATTCTTGTTCTTCAAGGGTTAAAGCGTTGAAAAAAGGAATCGCAAGAGTTCTTTTGGATACTTTTTCAGTAATTTCAAAGGTACCGGGTTCATATCCAAACTGCTCTCTATAGAAGGGTTGCAAATGTACGGGCTTGAAATATTCACGACATTGCACGCCGTTTTTCTGAAGGTATTCCCTTACCTTATTTCTATCGATTTCGGGAGCAAGTTTAACAACGTAAACAAACCAGCTCTTCCTGCTGACGTAACTATCCACAAAGGGAGTTTCGATTCCGTCAACATTCTTCAGTAGCTCATTGTACCTTTTTGCTACCAATTCTCTTTTTTCCAGAATTTCCTCTATACGCTTCATTTGCTCCACACCTATCGCAGCGGAAACTTCGTCAAGCCGGTAATTATAACCAATTCTAACGTGTTCAAGCCAGTTTTCGTTCTCTCCCCTGCCCTGATTTCTCATGCTTTTCACGAGTTTTGCTATTTCGGGATCGTCCGTTACAACTATCCCGCCTTCACCGGTGGTTATCTGTTTGTTGGGATAGAAAGCAAAAGTCCCGGCTGCCCCGAAGCTACCTATCCTTTTCCCTTTGTATTCACTTCCAAGGGCTTCACATGAATCCTCAACTATCTGTATACCCCATTTAGCAGCAACCTCATTTATTCCATCCCAGTCGAGAGGATGACCAAAAATATCAACAGCAACGAAAAACCTTGGTTTGAAAGGTGAGTATTTGACTTTGGAAGTTTTGAACCCCTTCCTGTGGTACCTTTCAATGGCTTCTTTGAAGGTTTTTGGCGTTACATTGAAAGTTTTTTCGTCGATATCTGCAAAAACAGGGATTGCTCCTTCAAAAAGCGCTACATTTGCGGACGAAATAAAAGTGAAAGGACTGGTTATAACGAAATCTCCAGGTTTGACCCCAAGAGCTTTCAAAGCTAGATGGAGTGCACTTGTTCCGCTGTTTACAGCTATCCCATAGGTCCTTTCGCTGTAATTCGCGACGAGTTTTTCAAACTCAACTACTTTTTTTCCTATTGATAAAATCCCAGATTTCATTACCTCTGTTACAGCATCAATTTCTTTCTGGGTTATATCGGGTCTGGCAAGGGGAACAAACATATAATCTGCTCCTTTCAAAAAACTTTTTACAGAACCCACTCACTACTTTTTCTCTTTTCTCAAACCGAGTTCCGGTATTTCAACTTTCACCCTGGCTATCGCGTCTGGTACATATTGCTGAATTATTTTGTTGATTTCAGATATATCGTGCTCTTTTATTGTTATACTCATTTTATCTATAAAAGCCTTCAATTCCTCTCCTTCCATGAATTCCCTGTCATCTTTGAGCCTGAAGATCTTTGGATGGGGTGTTTTATCAAATTTTTCAGAATCCAGTGATAATTCCTCAAAAAGCTTCTCTCCCGGTCTTGCACCTATATATTCTATTTTTATCTCCTGATCCGGAACATAACCAGCAAGGGTTATCATATCTCTTGCTAAATCAGATATCTTCACAGGTTTTCCCATATCCAGGACAAAGACATCACCGTTTTTTGCGTATGCCCCGGCCTGCATAACGAGAGAGACTGCTTCAGGGATGGTCATGAAATATCGCGTCATTCTTGGATCTGTTACCGTAACAGGACCACCATTTTCTATTTGCTTTTTGAACTTCGGAACAACGCTCCCCCTGCTTCCAAGGACATTTCCAAATCGTACAATGCCGATGCGCATCTTCGAATAACGCGCTATTGACTTCAAAATCTGCTCGGCAAGTCTTTTCGAAACACCCATTATTGAAGATGGTCTGACAGCCTTATCGGTGGAAATCATCACGAATCTTTCACATCCATATTTTTCAGCTATGGATGCCAGGATATAAGTTCCAAGTGTATTTACCCTGAAGGCTTCTGTCGGATTTTCCTCCATTATCGGTACATGCTTATGAGCAGCGGCATGAAAAATAATCTCGGGCTTAAAGGTGGCTATTATAAATTCCGTCCTGTCTTTATCCTGAACGTCTCCTATTACTCTATGAACCTTCAGATCTGGATATTTTTCCTTTAATTCTTCCTCTATATTGTGAATGCTGTTTTCACCTTTTCCGAGAATGATGAGAGCTTTCGGTTCCAAATACGCTATTTGGCGGCAAAGCTCGCTGCCTATACTTCCCCCTGCACCAGTTACAAGAACACGTTTTCCGGTTATATAGCCTCTCAAAGATTCCTTATCTATTTCAACAGGTTCACGCCCCAGTAAATCCTCTATATTTATGTCCCTGAGATACCCCAATCGCGCTTTCCTATCTATGATCTCGGTAAGCCCGGGAAGCGTTTGAACCCGAACTTTATTCCTATCGATTCTGTACATTATCCTTCTCATTTGATCGGATGTAGCCGAAGGAATAGCAATTATAACCCTGTTTATCTGGTATTTATCGACTATTTGCATTATCTCTTCCGTTGTACCAAGAACAGGAATTCCACGTATTCTTTTCTTTTGCTTTCTCGGTGAATCATCCACAAATCCTACGACTCTCCCGTATTCGGGATGCCGTGTTATTTCATCAACCAGCGTTGTTCCAGCATCTCCGGCACCCACAATGAGAATTCTATCCAGAGACTTCCCGGAACGCTCTATCTTCAGGAACAGATACGTCAACCAGAATATTCTGGACCAGATTATCAAAAAAGTTGCCCCAATAAACGTCATCGTTGCCACCGTAAAAGGAACGGTGAACACATTCACGCCAGCAAGAAGCATCAACCTTCCAAAAGCAAACCCCGCAGCATAACCAATAAAAGCTCCCCGTAGAATCACCCAGTAATCACGAAAGGAGGAATAACTCCACGCGATGGAATAAACACCGTTGAATATCATCGAGAGCAAGATAAAGAAGCTGAAAAAAAGACCATTTTGAAAGAAATGAGGTTCGTTCAAAGAAAACAAACCGTATCTAAAATACATACCAAGGGCATAAGAGGCGTAGATAAGCAAAAAATCAACGCTGGTAAGAATGATAAACCTTGTGAAATTTCTGATTTTTTCCCTCTCCAAAATCTCCACTCCTTTTCTGGTTATATTTTAACATCTCCAACTATCATGTATTCATGTATTTTTCACGGCGACATCTTTCTTCAAATGAAGAAATTTATTACAGCCTTTTCCCAGCAAGACGAAAAAAACGAAGTTTCTCAATAACAATCTTTAAGGGTTAATCAAGATTAAAATCATGACCACAGTTTTTGCAAAATCGCACGTCTTTATCAACCAATTTGTAGCACAAAGAGCAAACCTTTTTATTCTCAAAAGAAGCTCCACATTTGACACATCTGAAGGCATCCGGTGGATTCTCAGCGTCGCATTCGTGGCATCGAACATATTTCCTCAGCGCGGTATAATGGCGATGTTCATAACGCTCTCTATCACGCTTTTTTTCAACCTTCTCAGAACTTTCCTTTTTTTCTTGGGGTACCTCCTTCTTAGGAAATAATCTGGAAATACTTCTTCCAATTCTCACAAGGATAAAACCCGAAAAAAACAACAAAAAGAAATTTGGAAAAGCGTAATACATCGTTGGAACGAAAAAACTCATCATAGCGATAACAAGCATCAAAGTCCCAACCAGGGTAAAGATTCCTCCAATTATCTTTACAATTATCTTTATCATCTTTCCAACCTGAAAGTCGTTCGGTGAACTAATGCTACTCATAACAGCACCCCCACAGGAACATATCCTGCTTTACGCCTGGCATCATGTTCCGCACTTATCATATCACAACCACAGTGTTGTCTAATGCGTTTTTACTGCAATGGCAATTTGATAAAATAACCCATGAAAGGTGGTGCTTTCATGGTTTTCAAACAATTGGGAAGTACGGGTGAAGAGATTCCCGCTATAGGATTGGGAACATGGGAAATAGGCGGCAGGGAAACCCCAGATTATTCGCGGGACAAAGAAAACATTGAAATTCTTCAGGCTGCGATTGAGATGGGATATACACACATCGACACGGCAGAGTATTATGGTGGTGGGCACACCGAAGAACTCTTAGGAGAAGCAATAAAAACCTTTGACAGGAGTAAACTTTTCATAACATCAAAAGTCTGGCCAACTCACCTTTCAAAAGAAGAGCTTCCGAAAGCCCTTAAAAGATCCCTAAAAAGATTGGGGACAGACTACATCGATTTGTATTTGATCCACTGGCCAGTTCCTGATATGAACCTAAAAGAAACCCTGACCACAATGGCAGAACTGTCAAAAGCCGGATATATAAGATACATAGGAGTTTCAAATTTTGACATGGCACTATTAAAGAAATCGCTGCTGATTTCTCCTGTCCCGATTGTCTGTAACCAGGTTCTTTATAACATTGAAGACCGAGAACCAGAAAATGAGCTTTTGCCCTTCTGTCAGGAAAACGGTATTACCCTTACAGCATATACACCACTTAAAAAAGGAAGCCTTTCAAAACATACAGAAAAAGTGCTTAAAAAAATCGCTAAAAAACATAACGCTACAATCTACCAGATTATGCTTTCATGGCTAATTTCTAAAGACAACGTCATTGCAATCCCCCGCTCCACAAATATTCAACATCTCAAAGAAAATCTCGAAGCCGCTGACATTATCCTTGAACCTGCTGATCTCCAATTACTGGATTAATTATCCTAAATTGGTTATGCGCTGAAAAGTCCTGACCGAGAAAAAGGATTCTTTTATTGGGAATGTAAAACCCGAGTAATATAATCGGAAATAGCTTTTGTTAAAATTTAAGTGAAACATATCACAAACATGGAGGTGTTAATATGCCTGATATGAAATTCAAGATTTCAGCAGTGTCGGATAACCCCGCGCGAGTAACTGTTAATGCAAGAAACTTCACAATGATAGTCGATGAACCACCTCAGCTCGGAGGGACAGATCAGGGAGCTAACCCCGTTGAATACGTTCTTGCTGCTCTTGCCGGATGTTTGAATGTTGTTGGCCATCTTGTGGCAAAAGAGATGGGAATAGAAATAAGAAACCTTTCCATAGAAATTTCCGGAGTTCTTGATCCAGCTAAATTCATTGGAAAACCAACCGAAGAAAGAGCCGGCTACAAAAAGATCGATGTTGTCATGAAAGTTGATACAGATGCAGACGAAGACACTTTGAAGAAATGGCTTGAAACCATCGAACAACGCTGTCCCGTCTCAGACAATCTACAGAATCCAACACCGGTGAATATTACGGTTGAAGCCAGCAGGTAAGCGCTCTTGATAAACACGAGAATCGAGATCCGAGATCCGGTAGCTGCTACGCAGCCGAGGCTTGCTACGCTGTCAGTTGATGGAGCGACACGAACCGCAAGCGGTTGTTACGAACTCCTGCGGAGTTCGTAACACTGGCGCAGCCGGTCGTAACAATCCCGAAGGGATTCGGAGKGCCCCTTTTATAACGTCTTCGAGTACTTCCCAGGCTTCGGGCATTTCCTTTTCTATGATTGTCTTCTTTAGTTTTCTTGCGGTCTTGCTTGATTCACTTCCATGAAGCAATTTACCGAGAACGAAGGGCTTAAAGAGTTCCATGGCCATTCGTTTCGGGATACCACATTCGTGGATTTTGAGATCAGGTCCGACAACGATAACCGCACGGCCGGAGTAGTCCACACGCTTACCGAGCAGGTTTCTTCTGAACCTACCTTTTTTACCCTTCACGAGATCGGTAAGGGATTTCAACGGACGGCCGGATTTATCTGTAACTGCTTTTCCAACACGGCCGTTGTATATAAGGGAATCAACAGCTTCCTGAAGCATCCTCTTTTCATTTCTGACGATTATGTCGGGAGCACCGATACTGAGGAGCTTTGCGAGACGGTTGTTTCTGTTGATTACCCTTCTGTAAAGATCGTTCAAATCGGTTGTAGCGAAACGTCCACCTTCAATCTGGATCATTGGCCTAAGTTCAGGTGGTATGACGGGTAACGCCTCGAGAACGATCCATTCAGGTTTGTTCCCGGATTTCAGGAAATCTTTTACGAATTTGAGCCTTCTGAGAAGTTTCAAGGCTCTAGCACTGCTCTTGGGGATACCCTTCAGCTCGTGCTCTATCTGGATCTTAAGTTCTTCAAGGTCAAGGCTTCGCAACAGCTTCTGGATAGCCAGAGCGCCGTAATCACATTCAATTTTCCCGGGATAGATTTCTTTGTATGCGTCGTATTCGTTTTCAATTATGATGTCTCCAACTTTAAGCCCTGTTTCCTTGGAAACGTCTTCGTCTATTTTGGTTACGATAACAATCGGCCTGTCGCTTTCCGTGTCTGTTTCACTTTCGAACTTACCCGGGTAGTATTCTTCGAAGATCTTAAATTCCTTTTCAGAGAGCACCTCGTCTTCAAACAGGAACCTGTCTGCAAGGGTATCGCCCTGTCTTACTTCGTCGCCGTCCTGAACGTAAATCAAGCCACCTTCGAAGATGGGGTACTTTTTGGTTATTCCATTTTCTCCTTCAATGATAATCCAGTTCAGTTCACGTTCAGTGTTCCCGGTGCCGTTTTCAATCTTTACTTTACCGTCGATCTCTGCGATGACAGGGCCACGTGGAGAACGGATCTTGTAACCCTGTTCAACGTCAAAATCCCATTTCTTTGAGTATATGTCATATTCTGTCTGGTAGAGTGTTTGACCGGGGAAAAAGTCGGTTCCCTTGGGGTCTGTGACGACGTAGAGTTTTTCAATTACGCGTTTTGAGCCGTAGTAAATGATGTTTTCAAGATCCTTTGATGGAATGTTTAAAAGCGATGCGAGAATACTTGGGGCACTCTTGAGATACCAGACGTGAACAACTGGTGCTGCGAGCTCAATATGGCCGATTCTTCTTCGTCGAGCTTCTTTGGACTCCACCCTTACACCACAGCGTTCACAAATTGTGCCCTCGTATTTTTTTCCTTTGTATTTACCGCAGGCACACTCGTAATCTTTGGTTGGCCCAAAGATCTTTTCACAGAACAAGCCATCTCTTTCAGGCTTGAAGGTTCTGTAATTTATGGTCTCAGGTTTCTTTACTTCCCCACTTGACCATGAACGTATTCTCTCCGGAGAAGCGATTTTAATCTGTACAGTAGAGATTTTCCTGTTAAATGTACTTATAGCCATTCTTTTCCCTCCTTGAGGGATTTTTTATAATTTGTCAACATCAAGTTCGTTACCGTTCTGATCGTAAACCCTTATATCCAATGCCAATCCCTGAAGTTCCTTTATGAGAACTTTGAAACTCTCCGGGATACCGGGCCCCGGAACGTTTAAGCCCTTCAGGATGGCTTTGTAAACCTCGTTTCTTCCTTTTATGTCGTCGGATTTTACTGTAAGGACCTCGTTTAGGGTGTGTGCAGCGCCATGAGCTTCAAGTGCCCAGACTTCCATTTCACCAAATCGCTGACCACCAAAGTGGGCTTTTCCTCCAAGAGGCTGCTGGTGAATCAGGGAGTATGGACCGGTGGATCTGGCATGGATCTTGTCCTTTGCTATGTGAACAAGTTTAAGCATGTACATTACACCGACAACAACAGGGTAATCGAAAGGAAGCCCACTCCTACCATCTCTAAGTAGGACTTTACCGTTCTTCTCTTTCTTGGAGTCGCCAACATCTATACCGGCAGCTTTTCTTGCTTTGTAAAGTTCTTCCATTATTTCGTCTTCTTTTGCACCGTCAAATATTGGTGTGGCGAAATATCTGTTGGTTAATTGCCCTAACCATCCGAGGTGAGTTTCAAGAACCTGTCCAACGTTCATACGTGATGGAACACCAAGAGGGGACAAAACTATCTGTACCGGTGTTCCATCTGGAAGGAACGGCATATCTTCCTTTGGTATGATGTTCGAAACAACACCTTTATTACCGTGACGTCCGGCGAGTTTATCCCCAACATCGAGGGGTTTTCGGCAGGCGACATAGACCTTAACGAGTTTGTTCACACCGGAACCGAGTTCGGAAATCTCCTCTTTATCGAAAACCTTGACATCAATTACTCTCCCCTCAACTCCGTGGGGGACTCTTAGTGATGTGTCTTTTACGTCTCTACCTCTGTCGCCAAAGACTGAACGGATTATCTTTTCTTCAGGTGTTGTGTCGGATTCACCCTTGGGTGTGACTTTACCGACCAATATATCTCCAGAACTCACATAGGCTCCAACCCTGACGATTCCATTTTCATCAAGATTCTTAAGCAGTTCTTTGGAGACGTTTGGAATATCAGCTGTGATTTCTTCTGGACCAAGTTGAGTATCTCTTGCTACGGTTTCGTACATCTCTATGTGTATGGTTGTGAAGGTTTCTTCTTCGAGTAGCTCTTGACTCACGAGTATGGCATCTTCGAAGTTGTAACCTTCCCATGGTAGGAATGCGACAAAGATGTTTTTACCAAGAGCAAGCTCTCCCATGTCAGTGGAAGGACCATCAGCGATTGGATCACCTTTTTCGACAGTTTCACCCTGGGAGACAATAGGTCTTTGATTTATTGTGGTATCCTGGTTGGTTCTGATGAATTTGTGCAAAGTATAGACGTCCTGAATGGGTTCGCCACTTTCAGAAAGAATTGGGTTGCCATCTTCGTCGATTCTTTCGATGATGATCTTTCGCGAATCGACTTTCTTGACAATTCCCCTGTGCTTGGCCAGAACAACGTATCCAGAATCTCTAGCGGCAATAGCCTCAACTCCTGTACCAACAATAGGAGCTTCGGGTTTTATAACGGGAACGGCCTGGCGTTGCATGTTGGAACCCATCAGAGCACGGTTAGCGTCATCGTGTTCCAGGAACGGGATAAGAGATGTCGAAACGCTGACGATTTGCTTTGGAGAAATTGCCATCAGGTCAACTTTTTCTTTTTCAACGTATTTTATTTCGCCTGCGTGCCTTACTTCAACGACACTCTCGACAATGTTTCCGTTATCATCGACTTCGATTGTTGATTGGGCAATATTGTAAAGTTCTTCTTCGTCTGCTGCAAGATAGACTATTTCATCTGTGACCTTACCATTTTTGACTTTCCTGTATGGAGTCAGCAAAAAGCCGTATTTATCTATTGTTGCATAGGTAGAAAGAGAAGTCATGAGACCTATATTGGCACCTTCAGGTGTTTCTATTGGACACATTCTACCATAGTGTGAATGATGAACGTCGCGGACTTCAAATCTTGCATGTTCTCTTTTAAGGCCACCAGGTCCGATAGCAGATAATCTTCTCTTATGAGTCAACTCCGCCAGTGGGTTGACCTGATCCATAAATTGCGACAACTGGCTGGTTGCAAAGAATTGATGCAGAGTGGTCATAAGGGTTCTAACATTAACGAGATTCTGAACGGTGACCTTATCGAATGACGTGTAAATGGTGAGCTTTTCTTCTAAAAGCTTATGTATTTTGACAAAGGCTTTTTCGAATTCATTTTGCATTAATTCGCCGACCGTTCTGACTCGTTTGTTCCCAAGATGATCTTTTGTATCCAGCAATTCTGGATGACTTTCCAGCTGGGCCAAATGTCTGGCCGCTAGAACTATATCAAGTTCGGTCAGAACGGTAGATTCTTCGGCGTATTCAATGTCTTCTGGAACTTCAGTCTTTTTAACCTCTTTAAGGTATTCTTTATAAACTTTCCTGAGTCTGGAGTTTATCTTGTGCCTTCCAACCTCAGAAAAATCAAATCTATCAGGACTGAAGTACAGGTTGTGGAGATAGTTCTTTGCGGCGTTGATTCTGGGGATTTCCCCGGGCCTGAGTTTTCTGAATATCTCTATGTACGCGTCTTCAGATTTAATATTCTCACCGTAAGTTCTGTGGAAAGCTTTAAGGGTACTCATTGCTATTGGCATTGGAAGTTTGATAACGTCAACATCGGATTCAGCGATTTTTTTTGCCAGAGCTTCGGTGAGCACTGCGCCTCTTTCTGCTATCAGTTCGTTTCTTGTTTTGACGTCGCTGAGGATAATGCTTCCTACGTGTTCAAGCAAAACATATTCATCGTTGGCATCTACATCATGAACGAATAGGTCAAGAAGTTCGAGGTCATCTTCGTAACCAAGCGTTTTGAGAAGAAGGAAAAGGTTCATTTTTCTTCTTCTGTCAATCCTTACCTGAAGTACTTTCTTATTTGGGTTCAAAAGGATTTCAAGCCAGGCACCTTTTACCGGGAGGAAATGAGCAACGAGAATTGGCAAGGAGCCTGAAGAGGCTTTTGTTGGTTCATCTACAAAGTAAACCCCCGGCGATCTAACCAGCTGGTTTACAATGACTCTTTCCGCTCCGTTGATAATGAAAGATGCGTTGTCCGTCATATAAGGAAGGTAACCGAAGAAGGCTTCTTCTTCCTTGATTTCTCCACTGTAAAGATCAGTTATTCTGACGGTGACATACAGTGGAACGGAGTAGGTAAGACCTTTGTCTTTACACTCCTGAATGTTGTACTTTGGGTTACCAATTCTTGTGCGGACGAACTCCAGTGAGAATCCCTTTTCATTCTTTCGTGAATCTGGGCGTTGAATTTGTGATTTGATAGGAGAGTACTTCTTCAAAACATCCAGAAGTCCTTCTTCAAGGAACCACTTGAAGGACTTGAGCTGAATTTCAATGAGATTGGGAATCTCAAGAGGTTCGATAACTTTCCCGAAGACCCAACGTTCTCTTTTACCAAACATGGCCTTTCTCATCACATCACCTCTTGTTTATCTAAGCACACTAAACCCACATCAGGCATTTCACCTGATGCGGGCAATTAATAATTATAATCTTTGTGTGTAAAGGCTTGATTACCTAATTACTTCAGCTCTACTTCAGCACCGGCTTCTTCGAGCTGTTTCTTGATCTCTTCGGCTTCGGACTTGGATATACCTTCCTTTATAATAGCGTCAGGGGAACCAGCCTTTTCGACGAGTTCCTTGGCTTCCTTAAGTCCGAGACCGGTAATGGCTCTTACGGCTTTAATAACTGCGATCTTCTTGTCGCCGAAGGACTTAAGAACAACGTTGAACTCTGTCTTTTCCTCTTCCTGAGCTGCCTGTCCACCAGCGGCTCCGGGCATGGCAGCAACAGCAACAGGCGCGGAAGCACTAACACCGAATTCCTCTTCAAGAGCCTTAACGAGCTCTGCGAGTTCAGCAACTGTCATTTCTTTAATAGCCTGAATAAGTTCTTCCTTCGTCATTATAACACACCTCCATAAGAATTATTCTGATTTCTTATCTTTTATAGCGTTAAGCGCGTAAACAAGCTTGCTGATGATACCGTTCAGCGAGTACACGAGACCAGAAATTGGGGCGGCAAAACCACTGACGACCATAGCAATAAGCTGCTCTCTGGACGGTAGCTGTGCCAGATCCGGAATCTTGCTTTCATCGTGGAACACTTTCTCCAGGTAGCATCCTCTCAAAACAGGGAGCTTCTTTTTCTTGGAGAAATCGTAGACGATTTTAATCGCCTCAATTGGATCGGCATCGACTATGGTAAGGATAGCTGTTGTCCCGGTAACCTGCTCTTTCCATTCTTCTTCTTCGTAAGACGCGTTTCTCAACGCCAGTCTGATGAGCGTATTTTTGGCAACCTGATAACGGGCTTTATCTTCGAATTTTTCGTACAACTGTCCTCTGAGTTCGGAGATTGTTTGAACATCCATGCCCTTGTAATCGGTGAAGAGAATAAGGGATGCTTTGGAAAATCTATCGGTCATTTCCTGGACAAGTTGTTCCTTTTTGGCTCTTGTGAGCATCCGCTGTTGCACCTCCTTTCAAAAAAAGCGGCCATTGAGGCCGCAGAAATATGTGAAAAATTATTCTTTCAATCTTTTCCGCGTACCTCGGTAGGCGGTATGGAAAACCTTTAGAAACCTACTGTCTTCGGTACATATTCACTTTCACTTCTTTATTCTACCACTTTTAATTCTGTTATTCCACTACTTTCTGGTGATCGAGCTTTATACCAGGGCCCATTGTTGGTGCAACGACCACTTTAACGATGAAGCGTCCTTTGGCGGCTGCTGGCTTCATTTTAGAGATTTGCTCGAGTGCGGATACGAGGTTTTCTTTGAGCTTTTCGCTGTCAAAGGATTTTTTGCCAATCGGGAAGTGAAGATTCCCGGTTTTATCGTTTTTGATTTCGACTCGTCCAGCTTTGAAGGCTTTAACAGCTTCTGCGACGTCTGTTGTTACCGTTCCGGCTTTGGGGGAAGGCATTAATCCCCTTGGACCGAGAATTCTTCCGAGCCTACCGATTTCTCTCATCATGTCAGGAGTGGCAATAGCCACATCGAAATCTGTCCATCCTTTCTGGATTTGCTGGATGAGTTCGTCGGAACCCACAAAGTCAGCTCCTGCGGCTTTTGCTTCTTCAACCTTTTCTCCGCGTGTGAATACGAGAACTTTTACGTTTTTACCGGTTCCGTGGGGAAGACTTATCGTACCTCTCACCTGCTGATCAGATTTGGAAGGTTCAATCCCGGTCTTTATATGAAGCTCAATTGATTCATCGAACTTTGCTGACGGCATCTGTTTCAGAAGTTCAATGGCTTCATCGATTGTATAGGCTTTTGTCCTGTCAACGAGTTTACGAGCTTCGAGATACCTTTTTGATCTTTTAGGCATACAGATCCCTCCTTAGTCTACGACCTCGACGCCCATATTCCTTGCCGTACCCTCGATGATCTTCATAGCAGCTTCGAGAGTCCTGGCGTTCAAATCGGGCATCTTGATTTTGGCTATTTCTTCCACCTGAGCTTTGGTGATTTTTCCAACTTTGACTTTGTTGGGTTCACCGGAGCCCTTCTTGATGCCGGCAGCTTTCAGTATTAAGAAGCTGGCAGGTGGCGTCTTCAGTTCGAAAGTGAAGGATCTGTCAGCGTAGACGGTGATAACGGCCGGGAAAACCATTCCTGGCTTATCAGCAGTGACAGCGTTGAATTTCTTACAGAAGTCCATGATGTTAACACCGTGCTGACCCAATGCGGGACCAACAGGTGGAGCCGGTGTTGCTTTTCCGGCTTCGAGCTGCAACTTGATTTTTGCAATAATCTTCTTAGCCATATTTCACTACCTCCTGTGGTTTTAGCGGGATATTCCCTCCCACGTATTTATCGTGATGCTTCAAAATGCTTCAAACAATTTTTTCTATCTCTGACAGGTTTAGCATAACTGGTGTTTCACGGCCGAATATGCTGACAACGACTTTAACTTCCTGTCTTTCAGGATCAATCTCTGTGATTTTACCTACGAAGTCTTCAAAAGGTCCAGAATTTATACGAACCATTTCGTTGACTTCAAAATCAACCTCAACCTTGATTGGTCTAGTTTTTTCTTCGTATTCCTCGAGCCCAACCAATCTTAACAGCGCCTTGATCTCTTTGGGCTTTAGTTCTATGGGCTGTCCGCCATTTGAGACGAAGTTGACAACATTAGGTGTACTCTTGACGAGATTCCACGTCTCGTCAGTCATGATCATCTCGATAAAGATATATCCCGGGTAAAGCCTTGTGCGGGTGATTTTAAAGATCTTGATCTCTTTTCTACCGGGTAGTTCAGCGATCTCTGTACGCCCATCAATCTTGGAATATATGGTTTTCGAATCGGCTATTTTCTGTCCGCGGCTGACTTTGGCGCCTTTTTTGATGATCTTCGGATCATAGCTCTTCGGATAGACCATGTAGACGTCTTCTCCGCCGTTATCTTTTTCAACTACGATACGTTTCATCTTTTCGGTGAAGACGATTCTACCATCAAGCTCACAGAAAAAATCTCCCTGCTTCGCCAGAGGCATTCCCTGACGAATTCGTGCACCGGCCTTAATCCCTGTTTCGACTTTTGCGCTTTCAGGAATGTAATAGGTTTTAGTATAACGCCTGTCTATTGTTTCTATGAAGATCACCCGGTAATTCTTGATCTCTTTTATTACACCGTCGTTTTTCGCTTTTGCTTCTGGCTCTCTGGCAATGGGATCACCCTTCTTGACATCCTGGTTAGATGATACAAGAAGCTCGGCGTCAGATGAGACAATATGCTTCTCCGCCGCCGCGGAGGTTCTGTCAAGCTTTACCTCTTCCGGGACAAGGATTCTGCCGAAAAGATGATCATAACCATAGGAGCGAACTTTTGCTTCCAGAGCTTCCTTAATAGAATTTTCAAGTCCGGAATAAGTTTGAATTATGTACCACTTTTTACGCACCAGATATCACCTTGCGGTATTCATTATTATAGGCCACCTGTGAGGAACTTAAGAAGGTCGCCTATGACATTAGTAAAAATAATATCGAGAAGTCCGAGAAAAATACCGCAGACCAAGAGAACAACCATAACAGCACCAGTTGTAGAAAGAAGCTGTTTTCTATTTGGCCAGGTTACCTTTTTGGTTTCCTGCCTAACCTCGGAGATGAATCTCCAAAAACTCTTTTGTGCCATTCAATCTCCTCCTAAGGAATGAAACGTCCATTATTTGGATTCTTTGTGCAATGTGTGTTTTCTGCACCTCGGACAGTATTTTCTGCTGTCGAGCTTATACTTTTTTCTTCTGTCCTTGAAACGATAATAGTTTCTGGTACCACATTCAGTACACTTGAGTGTCACGAGTATTTTGTTGCTTTTCGTTTTCTTGGCCATCGTGTCACCTCATCCGTTTTTTTATTCATATATAACATAAACAATGGTGGTAAGGGGTGGGTTCGAACCACCGTAGGCGTTCCGCCAGCGGATTTACAGTCCGCCCCCTTTGACCACTCGGGCACCTTACCACCGCTAACTGTGTGGAGCCAACGAAGGGACTCGAACCCCCAACCTGCTGATTACAAGTCAGCCGCTCTGCCAGTTGAGCTACGTTGGCTCGACACTCGGTTTTTATTATAAACGGTCAATAAGAAGCTGTCAAGATACCAGAAAAAATTTTTGTTTCCAGTGATCAAATTAGTTAGTGTTCTTTGAAATAACGGTCAGTTATTCTTTTCACGATTTCATAAGCCAGTTCAGCTTTTGACATTTGGGGTAGCATTTCAAAATCTCCTGAGTCATATATTATTCCCACTTCGTTGAGTTCGGATTCAAAGCCTATGTCTTTTCTGGATATGTCGTTGAAGATGATCATATTCAACCCTTTTTTCTTGAGTTTTTCCTGTGATCTTTCAAAGACCTGTGAATCTTCGGCACTGAATCCTACGAATATTTTGCCATTAGATTTGTCAAGACTGCTCAATATATCCTTAGTTCTTTTGAGGTTTAGTTGTAATGGTTTATTACTCTTTTTTAGCTTCGCGCTCAAAGTTTTCTCCGGTGTGTAATCAGCGACAGCAGCAGTCATAACAAGAAGATCGGCTTTCTTTACTTCGGTTATTGTAGCTTCAGCCATTTCTGAGGCAGAAACAACGTTTATTACTTTGATCCCGTAAGGTGGTGTTAAATTCGTTGGGCCGCTTATGAGTACAAGTTCTGCTCCCATATATCTGAGAGCACGAGCTATCGCATAACCCATCTTTCCAGAAGAACGGTTGGTTATGAATCTTACTGTGTCAATGTATTCTCTTGTGGGACCCGCAGTGACAACCGCTTTCTTTCCAGAAAGGGGTTTCGGAGAAAGAAGAAATGCCAGTTCTTCAATTATTTTGTCGTTATCTGGATAGCGGCCTTTACCGGTTTCGCCACAGGCAAGATGGCCTTCTTCCGGTTCGATGAAGTACCAGCCGTTATTTTTAAGGATGGCGATGTTCCTTTGTGTTGTTACATTCTCGAACATCCTTGTGTTCATGGTAGGAACGAGAAGCTTTCTATTCCCGTTATATGCCAATACTGTTGACAACAAAAGATTATCGGCTATCCCGTGAGCTATTTTTGCTAGAGTATTTGCTGTTGCTGGTGCAATGATTAAAGTATCTGCCCAACGGGAAAGCTCAGTGTGTGGAATCCATCCTTTTTCTACAGCGTTGAGATCTGTGTATACCGGACAGTTGCCGACAGCGGAAAAAACAACACCAGAGATCATTCCTTGAGCCTCTGGTGTCATAATTATTGCTAAATTTGCCCCTAATTTTCTCAGTTTACTTACAAGATCAACAGCTTTGTAGATTGCTATGCCGCTGCTTATACCTAAAAGTATGTTCTTACCTTTCAGAAATCTGCTTTCCATCATTTTACCTTTGGGACGAGGATTTTCAACATTTCTTCGTTTCTGATGACTATGCGACCCTCTTCCAATTCTTTAAGGGCAATGTTTATCTTGTCGCCGGCTTGTTTCACCATTTGGGGGTCGAGTTTTGGCCTACCAAAGTCTTTTAGACCCTCGGCTCTACGCGCAGCGGCTATAGGGATAGCGTACTTATGCCTTATCCTTTTGAGAAGTTTGTCGTAATTAATTATCACAGACATCGTTATCACTCTCCTTAAAGAAGTCCTGTAGTCCCATATGATCTTTTATTCTATCAACTCTCAGTTGTTCTGCTATTATTACTGCTTCAAGTTGTTTTACCGACTCGTTTAAAGTTCTGTTAACTACCAGATATTGAAAATCTGAAATGTGGGATAATTCCCACTTGGCATCTTTGAGTCTTCTTTCCCGATCTTTCTCTTTTTCAGTGCCCCGGTTGTCAAGGCGCTTTTTCAGATCTTTGAATGATGGAGGGCATATGAATATGGTAACAGCGTCGGGAAGTTTTTTCATCACAGACAATGCACCCTGAACATCAATATCCAGGATAATGTTTATCCCTTTTTCAATCTTTGACTCAACGAAACTTTTTGATGTTCCGTAGAGGTTACCATGGACTTCCGCCCATTCAAGAAATTCCCCACTATTTACCAGTTCCACAAATTTTTCTTTACTAACGAAAAAGTAATCTTCCCCATCAATCTCTCCAGGCCTTTTGGGGCGCGTTGTATAAGAAACAGAAAATGTAAGATTCGGGATTTTTTTTAGGACTTCTTTCAAAATTGATGTTTTTCCAGCTCCGGAAGGACCGGAGACTACATAAATTGTTCCCCTCATTCTTCCGTCCGTCTCTCCGCCTGTCTGATTTCTTCGAGAAGTTTCTCGATGTCCGTGAAGGTTTGCATGAAACGAGAAGCGATTGTTTCTGGTTGAATTGCGCTGAGAATAACGTGGTTACTGTCAGTGATTACAATAGCACGAGTTTTTCTACCGTAAGTAGCGTCTATTAGCTTTCCTTCCTCTTTGGCAACCTCTTTTAGTCTTTTCAAGGGAGCTGATTCAGGGTTAACAATCGCTATAACACGATCCCCAATGATTACGTTTCCAAACCCAACATTGATAAGTCCGTACACTCTCTGCACCTCCTACTCTATGTTTTGCACCTGTTCTCTGATTTTATTTACCAACGTACGTCCTTCGATTGAAAGAGATGTTATGGACAGTTTCTTTGATTTAGCCGCTATGGTAGAAAATTCGCGATGCATTTCCTGACAGAGGAAATCAAGTTGAATACCACATTCGCCATCTTTATCGAGAAGCTTTTCGAAGGAATCTATGTGTGAGAATAGTCTTACTATCTCCTCAGATATATCGGCGCGTTCAGCGAGGATTACCACTTCCTGCTCCAATCTATTCTTATCAGCTTCAAAATTGAGAATTTCTTCCACTCTCTTTTTGAGCTGTTCACGATAAAATTCCAGAAATCCTTTGGATTCCTCTTTTAGAGAATTTGCTATTTGTCTCAAACTGGTGAGATAGGAGCGTATGGCTTGAGAAAGGTTTTCGCCTTCTCGTTCTTTGTCTTTGTTTAAGTCCGTCACCGCTTTTCCCAGAGCGATCTTAGCACAGTCCCATATTTTTTCCATCAACTCTGGAGAGACTTTGTACCTCAATATATCTTTCATTTTCGTCATTACATCGAGACTTATCCTGTCAGCAATTTTGAATTTATCAGCGAGTTGATTTAAAGCTCTGTAATAAGCGCTTGCCATTCCCATATCTGGTTGAATTACATCGGCCTGATCCATGAACAGAATATCTATGTATGCTTTGATTGTTCCCCTTCTGAGGTGATCTCTCAAGAATCTGGAGGCTTTGATTTCGAGTTCGGTGAATCTTCCACCTGTGTTTACATCAATGTTCAGGTGTTTAGAGTTAACGCTCTTTAATTCAACGGAACATAGTATTCCGCCTTTTTCTTCCTCTGCTCTTGCGAATCCTGTCATACTTCTAATCATTAGATCACCTCAAAGAGAATTATATCTGACTGTGAACAATTATACCCGTTTAGAGTCAAAATTTCAAAGCGGCGGCCAGTTTCTTTAGGACATTGACAAAGGTCAGAATTTCCTTTTCAGTATTTTCTCGTGACATACTTATTCTTATTGCCGACGCGGTCTGTTCAGGATTGATCTTCATTGCTTCTAAGACGTATTGACCACCATCGCTTCGTGAAGAGCAAGCGGAAGAAGTTCCCACACAAATTCCTTCATCGGAGAGAGCATTTACCAGAATTTCTCCCCTTATTCCGGGAATAGAGATGTTAAGAGTGTTAGGAATAGAATGTTCGAAAGGTGTATTTACTACACCGCCTATTTCTTTAACTGTTTTGATGATGATTTTTCTGTATTGATTGAGACGGGTAGAGGTTTCTTCGAGTGAATTGACAGCTAATTCTAATGCTAAAGCTGTTCCAACTATTCCGGGAACGTTTTGTGTTCCAGAACGCATGCCCCTTTCCTGTCCGCCTCCGGTGATGAAAGGACGCAGCTTCGTGTTTTTACGAACGTAGAGGATGCCCACACCTTTCGGACCGTGAAACTTATGAGCGCTGAAACTTGCAAAATCGCATGTCACTTTTTTTAAGTTGAAAGGTATTTTTCCTATAGTTTGTACCGCGTCTATATGATAAAAAATTCCTTTTTTCGCAAGAAGGTTTCCTAGTTCTTCAAAGGGTTGAATCGCTCCGGTGACATTATTAACCGCCATCAAAGAGACAAGGTAAGTATTGTCATCGATTTCTTTCAATATTTTTTCAGCAAGGACGATACCGTTCCTTTCCGGGGGTACCTGAATGATTTCGATATTGTGGGTATTTTTGAGATCTTTCAAGGTGTTTAAGACCGCTTTGTGTTCTATGGAGCTTGTAATAACTTTTTTTCTATTTCCTCTGAAACTGGTAGCGGTTCGTAATGCCCAGTTGATCGATTCAGTTGCACATGAAGTGAAGAATATTTCTCTTGGGTTTGTACCGAGAAGATTGGCTATTTTTTCTCTAGCTTCTTCCATAGCCATGCTGGCGGTTAGTCCCATGGAATGGATAGAATTGGGGTTCGCGTAATCTTGCATATAATAGCGTGTCATGGTTTCAAGGACTTCAGGAGCAAGCCTGGTTGTAGCGTTGTTATCAAGATATATCATTTTTTTCTCCCTCCCGAATCAACTTAATGAATTCCTCTTCGTTTATTGTTTTGACGTTTAGGGCTTTGGCCTTTTGAAATTTTGAACCAGGATTTTCTCCAACGACCACGAAATCGGTATTTTTTGAGACGCTGGAACTCACTTTTCCTCCCAGAGAGACTATGAGTTCTTCCGCTTCTTTTCTGGTGAAGTTCTTCAAGGTTCCGGTCAACACAAATTTTTTCCCTTTGAGAAGCTCTTCTTTTTTCGAGGAACGTTCTGAGGTATTAACTTCTTTCTTGAGGTGCTCAATTTCTTCCTTTATCTCTGGAAGGTTGAAAAATTCCACTATGTTTTTTGCCAATTCCAGTCCGATGCCCGGAACTTCAAGAAGCTGGTCGATTGTTGCATTTTGAAGTGCATCAAGGGTTTTAAAATGTTCCGCCAGATCCCTTGCGAGTTTAACTCCGACACCTGGAATGCCAAGCCCGGCAAGAAGCTTGTGCAAAGGTCTTTTTCTACTTTTTTCAAGTTCTTTATAGAAGTTCCTTATGGTTTTTTCTCCTATTCCGTTGCCGAGTTGCGCAAGATCAAAAGGGGTGAGTTTATAGAGGTCAGCCGGGCTTTTTACAAGTCCCGAATGAACGAGCCTTTTTATCATTTTCTCTCCGAGTCCATTTATGTCCATAGCATTACGTGAAACGAACAGCAAAATCCTCCTTTCCGTCTTAGCAGGACAAGCAGGGTTGAGGCAGCGTAAAGCTACTTCGTCTTCTTTTGCTTTCCCAACCTTTCCACCGCAAACTGGACAGCTTGATGGAGGTTCAATGACTTTTTCTTTGCCCGATCGGGTTTCGGCTATTGGTTTAACGATTTGCGGGATTATTTCTCCAGCTTTTTCTACTATTACAGTGTCACCGATTCTTATATCCCTATCTCGAATGTAGTCAAAATTATGTAAAGTAGCACGTTTAACAATTGTTCCGGCAAGTTTAACCGGTTCCAGTTCAGCTACAGGGGTTATTACACCTGTTCTTCCAACCTGAAAGGTAACATCGAGGAGTTTTGTTCGTGCTTGCTCGGCTGGAAATTTGAAAGCGATTGCCCAGCGTGGACTTTTGGCGGTGTAACCAAGCTTATTTTGAAATTCTATCCTGTTTACTTTAACAACGAGTCCATCTATTGCATAGTCTAAGTTATTTCTCGATTCGGACCATTCTTTCCAGAACTCGATAACCTCTGAGATATCGCTGACCAGCCTGGCATGTGGTTCAGTTTTCATACCAATTTCTTTCAGAAACTGCAGAACCTCCCATTGAGTTTCTAATTCATAGTTCTCCGGGGAAACTATCTGATAGAAAAAGGCATCGAGATTTCTTTTGGCTACTTCTTTTGGATCAAGTTGTCTTAGCGTTCCAGCGGCTGCATTTCGCGGATTGGCAAAGAGAGGCAATTCCTGTTCGGCCCTTTCGTCATTTATTTTTTTGAATTTCGCTTTTGGGGAGATAAACTTCTCCTCTTATTTCTATCGTAAGTGGTTTTCTTAGTCTCAAGGGTATTGACTTTATCGTTCTGATATTTTTTGTGACATTTTCTCCAACGGTACCATCGCCCCGGGTAGCTCCCAAAACGAGAATTCCTTCTTCATACCTTAGGGTAACGGAAAGCCCATCTATTTTTAGTTCGCACACATAATCGAGCTGTTCGACATTGAGTAATTTTTTTATTCTTCTATCGAAGCCTTTGAGTTCTTCTTCAGAATAAGTATTGTCCAGGCTGTAAAGCCTGGAAGAATGAATGACCTGTTCAAAGCCATTTAGGGGCTTAGCCCCAATCCTTTGGGTTGGAGAGTCAGGAGTAATTAGCTCCGGGTATTTTTTTTCAAGTTCCTGGAGCTCCTTTAACATCCTGTCATATTCTTCGTCGGTGATTATTGGATCGTTCAGTACGTAATATCTATAGGCGTGGTAATTCAGTTCTTCTCTCAATTTTTTTGCCCGTTCAATTACATCATGGGGGGCTCTCATTTTTCATCCCTCCTCAGTACAATTACAACCGCAATGGCATACTCTTTTTCATGGGATATGCTGACCTGTAATTCAATATCATTAAGTAGTTTTTTGAGTTTCTTTCCGGGGATAGGTTTCCCGTTTTCATCTTTTAGAAATTCTATTTTTTTGAAATCTAAATTTTTTTCACCATAAGCTTTTATAAAGGCTTCTTTGGCAGCGAATCTTCCAGCCACAAATTCCTTTTTTCGTTTTACGCTTTTGAAGCTGTTGTAGATCTTTTTTTCTTCTTCACTCAGAATTCTTTCCGCCAATTCTTCGGAAATTCTCGAGATGGCTACTATATCTGTCCCAACGCTGAACATCATCACACCTCTATCACCGTTACACCGTGGCCACCCTCAGAAGGGGTTCCCACTCTGAAGGTTTTAATTTTCTTTGATTTTCTTAGATAACGCCAGACGGCTTCAGCTAGTTTTCCCGTGCCCTTCCCGTGGATTATATACCCTGTTCTGAGCTCTTCGTTAAGTAACTCATTGATGAATTTATCGAGGACGAATGGAACATCTTCAGTGACCATACCGCGAATGTCAATCTCCTTTGCGGTGAATCCACGGGATCCTGAAGGGGTGTAAGAATCGCTACTTATGTCGGTCAGATTTGTGGGGGTATCAGCGTGTTCAAGTTTTCTTAGAGGGAGATCCAGAGTCAATCGGCCGGATTTTACAATTGCCCGGTTCTCATCTATATCAATTATTTCTCCTGTTAAACCTGTTTCGATTATTTTCACCGTTTCACCTGTTTTGAATTTTTTGAAGGTTTTTTCTCGACTTATTAACTTCCCGGCGTCCATTTCCTTACGAACTTTCTGGAGTTTTTTCACAGCTTCGACCTTATCTTTTTCTCTGCTGGAACGCGAGAGGTTTATTGCATTTTCGATTTCACTCATGAGTCTGGTAACTTTCTCTTCAAGTTCCTTCAACTCTTCGCTAACCTCGGCGTATCGCTTTTTCTTCAGTAGCTCGAGTTTTTTCTCATAGGTTTTTTTCAGTTCTTTGAGATTTTGTTTTTCATTTAACAGTTCCCGCTTGAGTTTTTCTACCGTAGATCTTTCCCTATGCAGTTTGGAAATGAGTTTTTCAAAATCCACAGTTTCTGAGGTAAGGTAACTTTGGGCTTTTTTAACCACCTCCTGTGAAAGCCCGAGCTTTCTGGAAATCTGGATTGCGTTCGAGCTCCCGGGGACACCTATAATCAAATGATAGGTAGGCTTCAGACTTTCTACATCGAATTCGACACTCGCGTTGAGGACTTTTTCTTTCTCCATGGCGTACATTTTCAGAGGGGATAGGTGAGTGGTTATTACGCTTTTGCATTTCTTTTCCAGAAGTTTATCTATTATAGCCATGGAAAGTCCCGCGCCTTCCACAGGGTCGGTTCCAGCGCCCAGCTCGTCGAGGAGAACCAGGGTATTTCTATCAGCATTTTCGAGTATTTTCACGATCCTGCTCATATGAGAAGAAAACGTACTGAGGCTTTGTTCAATTGATTGTTCATCTCCTATATCGGCGAAAAGTTTA
Organism: Kosmotoga sp. DU53; assembly: GCF_001639905.1. Lineage (NCBI taxonomy): Bacteria > Thermotogati > Thermotogota > Thermotogae > Kosmotogales > Kosmotogaceae > Kosmotoga > Kosmotoga sp. DU53. The sequence goes on from NZ_JGCK01000071.1 coordinate 46,443, forward strand.
TCGAAGTATGGAATTTTTGATCCATTAGCTGCTTGAACTGGAAGGCCGCACATCGTTAATGCAACTGCAAGACCAATATTTTTCAATGCTACGGTTTTTCCGCCAGTATTTGGGCCTGTTATTATGACGGCACTTTTGTCAGGAGGAAGCTGAAAATCTATTGGTACAACTTTGTCAGAAGGGATCAAAGGATGTCTTAGATTTATCAGATCAAATTCAAATTCGGTATTGGGGAAGATAAAGATCGCTCGATTTTTCTTCGCATAGATTGCAGCTGCGTAGAGAACATCCAATTCTGAGATAGCTGCAATGTTTTTTTTCAAGCGTTCCAGCGAAAGGAAGAATTTTTGGGTAAGGTTTCTAAGTATCCTGTGTATTTCTTCTTCTTCCATTGAGTAAAGGATTTTGAGCCTATCGTTTAGAGATACCAGCTCCTTTGGTTCAAAATAGACGGTAGCACCACTTGCGGACGCACCATGTATGATTCCTTCATAAAGGTTCTTTCTGGCAGCCAGCAGTGGCAGGACGTATCTTCCTTCACGGGTAACAAGGTTGCTGCTGGTCAGGTTTTCTTGATATTGCGAGATGAGGTTATCGAGTTTTGTTCTGAGGGTTTTTGTTAAGCTTGTCAGTTCCCTTCTTATTCCTTTTAATGCCGGAGAAGCGTTGTCTTTTACATTTCCATTTTCATCTATGGCTTTTTCTATTTCATTAACCAATCCGCGCTCACAATAAAGATTTTCAGCTATTTTCCAGACTTCCGGGTATTTTTCTTTAACAGCTTCGATGAATTCCTTAATTCTACAAAGAGATTTAAGAGTGGAGGAGATTTTTCTCAGATCCTGTCCGCTTAAGATGCTCCCTGATGATGCTCTTTCTATCTCTATGCTCAAATCATGGATACCAGACGTTGGTGGTTCACCTTCGTAGAGCAGAAGTTCAAAGAATTCTTTTCCCCTTTCCAGCCTTTCGTAAGGTTTTTCAGCGGGGGAAAGAATTTTGAAAGCGTTTTTGCCGTAAGTGGAGAAACAATGAAGGGAAATCTTCTCCAGGACATGATCAAATTCGATAAGCCGGAGGGTTTCATCTAGCAGTGAAAAAACCATTGCTTTTACCCACCTTCCTGAGTATACGTGGCATGAGTTTTTCTCTGTTTTTTTTGTCATAGATCGATAATAACAGATAAACTCCAGCAACAGCCAGCAGACCAACGATAACAGCGAATCCCTCCGAGATTCCCAGAGAAACCAATCCCATCATAGTAATGATAAATGCTATTAGGGGGAGTCCATAAAGAAGAAAGGCGAGTTTGGTTGCGGAAAAATTAGGAACCTCTATTTCTACAATATCACCGGGTTTAACATCGATACCGTTTTTCATAGCTCTAATGGTCATTGTTTTTCCTGTGGTGCTATTGGATACGCTACACATATTCTTAGCTGCGCACATCGCACAGGCTTCTTCTCGTGATTTCGTTAATATCGCATATTCTTGCTCTACCTTTTTTACAATCGCTTGTTCGGTCATTTTAATCACCTCAGAAACTGTACATCGTTTCCATCGATACAGACCATAAACTAAGAGTGTTTCCGTCGAGAATCTGTGTTTCTATCCCAAAATTAAATGCGAAAGATAGATTGTTCAAATTAAAAGCAAGTCCCGGGGTTAGGCTTAAGAATGTCCCCATTTGTTTGAATCCTATAACTGAAAAGCCAGTTGCGAAGCAGAACCTTATGCTGAATATCTTTTCGGGAGATGATTCGTAAGCGGTGATATATAAAAATTTCAGAAACAAATTGATGGGATTCTCAAGAAATTCTTGAGAAGAACGAGATTCAATGAGTGCAAAGGTAAGACCGGCTCCGCTTGATAATTTTAGTGATGTTGGACTGAAGTATTTTATTGTTATTCCATCATAATAAAGATTGAGATCGAGAGTATTTGGTATAGAATTAAAATGTCCGGCTTCGAATCCAAGTACAGGAGAAGCTGTTAAAAGGGTGGAGAAACTTAAAATCAGTATAATAACCAGGTATCTCACCTGATCACCTCCCATTAAATTATATCATGTTAATTCTGCCGAAATCTGAAGAGATGCGGAAAGGAGGCAATATTTGAAAGTACTGGTAGTTGAGGACGATGAAGGTTTGAGAAGGCTGCTAAATCTAGAATTAACTCACTATGGTTATGAAGTGAAAACATCTGGAAAAGGAATAGATGCATTAAGGATGTACAGGGATTTCTGCCCGGATATAGTGTTGCTCGACATTTTATTGCCTCAACTTGATGGCTTTGAATTGCTGGTGGCTTTTCGGGAGATCTTTCCGGGTGCCGGAATAATTATATTAAGTGTGATAAATGACAAAGAGAGCAAGCTTAAAGCCTTCAGGCTTGGTGTTGATGATTATGTGACTAAGCCTTTTGACATGGAGGAATTACTGGCGAGAATAGAAGCTCTTGCACGCAGGGCTTTTTTACATGAAAGGGTCAAGAATAATGAAAGGCTATCCGATATATCTTCCCGCATTGAGATAGATGATAAAAGCAGAACCCTGCGGAGTGGTGAAATCGAAGTCAGGTTGTCTTCCCTTGAATTCAGAATATTTAAAATACTTTATTCGAACACGGGAACCGTTGTCGAAAAAGATCAGATTATAGCAGTTCTTTGGGGACAGGAAAGAGCTCCAAGCGAGAGTACAATACCTGTTTATATAAAGTATCTCAGGGAAAAATTAGAACCTTTGAAGATAAAGATTGAGACTGTGAGAGGAGTTGGCTATGTACTCAAAGTTGAGGGCTAATTTCTGGATGACGGTTATAAGTCTTATCGCGTCGCTGATAGTTGTTTTGCTGGCGTATGCGACCGTTTATCGCGTTGTTATTGTCAGTACCAGCAGGAATGCCCTTATCGCATTGAAACAGATTGATCGTGTTTATAATGAAAAAATTCTTCAAACGATTCCTCCAAAGATGTTTAATAGAATTCCCGCTACGGTTATTATCCTTAGGAATGATGAGTATAAGGTTATTCAGGATGCTCTTGGAATTGGAGAACAGGTTGAAAAGATTTTGGTGCTCTCTGCAGAAAAAAAGATATTCGATCTTAATGGTGAATACTTTTTAAAGACACAATTGAAAACAACACGTGGAATTATTGTTGCTATTCAACCTGCGAATCATATTGTCGAACTTTTAAAACGTACAGCTGGATTGTTCTTCATCGTCTGGTTGATAGGTGCAGGTGTAATCCTTTTCTTTTCTTTCCTTTTCAGTTCACGGTTCATAAAGAGTATTGGAAGCATTATAAAGAGAGCCGAAAAGATATCGAGAGAGATGGAAGGATTACTTCCTGAAGAAGGATTGAGCGGAGAGATGCTGGAGCTGACGAAGAGTCTTAATAAAATGATTCTTAGATTAAGAAATGCTCTTGAAGATGAGAAAGCATTTTCTGTAAGTGCTGCTCATGAATTAAAAACCCCTCTGGCGAATATTATTGGATATGTTGGAATGCTGAGGCGCTGGGGGTTGCAACATGAGGATATAGCCTATGAATCTCTAGAAAGAATTGAAAGAACCGCTATTGAACTGAATGATCTTGTATCGAAGTTTCTCAATCTTAACGAACCTATCGACCTTTCCAAGATGCTGGAAATACAGGCGAGTGATTTTCTTAATGACTATATTGATGAACTTAAAGGCAGATTACCGAATAGGAAGATAGAAGTTGATTGTAAAGCCGACCCGTTTTTGAAAATTCCCGATGGACTTTTAGAAAATATCCTCAATATACTTGTTGATAACGCAAACAAGTTTTCTCCGGAGAATCTGCCGATAAGGATTGTTGTTGAGAACAATAAAATAGGTGTTATGAGTTACGGTCCAAAGATACTCGAGGAGTATAAAGAAAAAATATTTGAGCCGTTTTTCAGGCTGGATAAAGAAAAAAAAGGTCATGGACTTGGTTTAACCATCGCGAGACGATTGGCTAGAAAAGCGGGATGGGATGTTTACCTGGATATCTCAAAAGAAGGAAATATTTTCTGGATAAAATTTAACTGAGGATGGCTGAAAGGTAGCCCACTGTATGATATTTATCTCCAGAAACTTCACCGCTCGTGGCATGCTTTAATATTTTCAGTTCGTCGAAAAGGTTCAGAACCACTGCTATTGGTCCCAATCCACATGCAGTTATTCGGTTTTCCCGGGCGACCTGATAAATTCTGTCAATATCTTTTGTTAGCAAAGCTTTTATGAGAAGTTCGTCTTTTCTAAGTGTTGTTTCATGATTATCGTAATGATTCATGTCAGAAGACGCGATAACTAATATTCCTTCGTTTGTTTTTAAGATGGCTGCAATGCTTTCTACCAACGTTTTTACGGCGTTTATGCTTTGGTCTGTCATTATTATTGGAACGATTGTGGGATCGTTATCAAAGATGTGCTGGATGAATGGAAGCTGCACTTCAATGGAGTGTTCGTAAAGGTGAGCGGAAGTGTCCGGTTTCAATTCACCCTGGGAATTCCTTATTAGTTCACCAACAAGGGATTCGTCTATTCGTAATGTTCCAAGAGAAGTATGCCAGCTACCTTCAGGCCATATGGACAGTCGTGCGCCATAACCTGTATGGTTTGGACCTATAATGATTATCTTTCTGGGTTTACCAATTTTCGACAGTTCTAGATAACCGTGGGCCGCAACAGGACCACTGTACATATAACCTGCGTGTGGAGTAATGAGTCCAGCATTTTTGAGCGCAAAAGAAAAAACTGGTCCGGGCAATTCACCCGGACCTACGGGGTGATCGTAACATGCAGTTATCTGCTTTTTCAATTCTTCAGCATTGGAAGCGTAAAATCTACCGGCAAAAACAGGTTTTCTATCCATTACGGTTCCACCACCATCGCCGTTATGAATATGACCATTTCCCTCTGTTCTTTCGTTGTCTTTTCGGCCCTGAAAAGTTTCCCAATGAACGGTAAATCGCCAAAGAAAGGCAACTTGGTAACGCTCACGTTTTCTCTTTCGCTTACAAGGCCACCTATCGTCAGGGTGTTACCATCGGAGATAACAAGTTTTGTTTTTGCTTCTCTGGTTTTTTCACCGTAGAGATCGTTGGCGTAGGGTTGGGGTTCACTGACCTTTATGTAGAGATCTAGCAATATGGTGCCGTCGTCTTTTACCGTTGGTGTTATCGTCATTTCAACACCGGTTTCAAGATATTGGAGTTCTTCAACAATGTTTCCCGTTGCTGGATCGATCTTCTTGAGCAATATAGGTATGGTGTCACCTATATGGATTCTTGCTTCTTCACCACTCAAAGCTACGATAGATGGATTGGAGATTATGCTACCATCGACATTGGATTTTTCAAGTTGTGCCGTTACTGTGGCAGAACCAGTTATGAGATTTTTGAGCAGCTTTGCGAAATCCACACTATCAAGAATACTGAAGCTGAGGTTCAGAGACCCAGAGTTAAAAAGGATATTTGGCTGTTCAAAACCTAAACTGGTACTGAACTGCTTGGTGATATCATCCAGCAACGATTTATCTACGATCCTTGTTTCGATCTTTACCTGCTTTTTTGGTGATGTAAAGGTCCCACTTACCTGCTCCATTAATTCCAGAACTCTGGATTTGGGTAATCCCTTTACAACCAAAATCCCATTGACGGAATCTGCATACACCGTGCCCCCGTAGAATTCAATAAGAGTTTTGAGTTCTTCGATGTTGTGATAAACGCGGTAAATTTGTTCTCCTGTTGCATCATCAGTTGGAGCTTCAGAAACTATCTCTTTTTTTCTCACTATGTATATGTCATTAACCTTTTCTATTTTTACAGGTTCGCATTCCTGAATAGCAGCAACAAAGGTATCCCAGGTCACACCTTCCAACGTCAATGTGAAGGTTTCATCTAATTCTTCCGGGACCATGAGGGAGATACCGAGGCTTTTAGCAATGCGTTTCATGACAGCCACAAGATTCGCATTTTCAGCGTAGACGTAGATTAGTCCGTCTTTAACCATGAAGTTGTCTTCTGGCGAAATCTCCACATCTTTTGATTGAATCTGTTTGATTAGTTTCTCAGCTTTTGCCAGAGCCTCTTGGTCTTTAGATTTAAGTACTATGACACCAAGGTTTTTGAATACTCTTGTTTCAACCTGTGGGAAAGTTGCTTCCATGAAAAGCTCCAGTTCTGTCGAGACATTCGTTACGTTATAAATGTAGCTTTGGTAATCTTTCTCTTCAGTTAGAGCACCTTCTATTATTCCTTTGATTTTGTCAAGAGCATTTTTATTTCCAATCAGCAGCCACGCGTTTTCCAGCTCTATGATGTTTACACTAACGTCCATGCTGTCCACAACGCTTTGCAGTTGCTCTGCCGTTGCCAACGATTTTTCTATCTTTGTGAAATCGGTTTTTTGATCTTTTGCAAGGAAATTCAGTAGTTCTTTTGCACGTTCAAGTTGTTCTACAAAACCTACTCCTATGACTTTATCACCGTAGGCAAAAAGGGATCTTAGTGAAATATCTGCTGCTTTCAGATATTCAGTGATTTGTTCCAGAGTCCAACCTGGGAGTCTTGGCAACTCAGAGATAACTATGTTAGTTTCAGTTGCCGCGGATGTATTGTACGTTGTCGTCAATTCTTCTATTAACTTGTTAGCCCTCTCGATATCATTTTCTTTGCCAATGATAACGAGATTTTGCTCTGTTTCAAGAAGTTTGACCCTCAAGTCCAAACCGCTAAAAATCTCTTCAAGCTGCTGAAGTTGAATACCTGGCTTTTTAATTATCCGATAAGCGAGAGTACCTGTTTTTAGAGAGTAAAGACCGGAGAGAGTCTCTTTGAACTTCAGAATTTGTTCGGTTTTACCGCTTATAAGGAAGGTATTCTCAGAGACTTTGGTTATTCCTATATCCATCATAAGTGAGTCAGCAAGGGTATTCAAAAGCTCTTCTGAGATGTTTTCAGGTACTTCTACAAACTCGTAGGAACGTTTGGTACTATCAGCGAGGTAATTCGTCAGCTGTTGGGCCTGTTCAACAGCAGAATCACTTCCAAAGATCAGATAACCATTATCAACGTCAAAAACATCACTTACTGCTATCCCTTTACTCAACAGATATTTTTTGAGAGTATCAGCATCGATACCAGGCAATTTCTGTAAAAGTTTGACGTTACTCTGACCCTCAGGTTTTTCAGGTACTGCTGTTTTTTCTATTATGTCTTGAATATACTCTATCTCGTTGAGGTCACCAGCGATGAGAACCTGGTTGCCTATCGGTTGAATTTTCAGTTTTAGTTCGAGAGTTTTAGCTATTAAGCTGAGTTCATCCAACGAACTTCCGGGTGGCAGAGTGATTAGTTTATAGCTCAGTTCGTTGCTGACCACCGTGGTTTCAGTGGCTTGAGCTGAATCGACAACCTTTTTAATGAGTCTTTCGGCATCTGCAAGGTTTGTTGCATCACCGGTGACTATCATGAAATCGCCAAGTTGTAGAATTCTTGCGGATATCTGTAATACTTCGAGGACCTTCTCTAATTGGTCTGGATCGATATTTTCAGGTAATTCTACGATAGAGTATTCGAGCTCTTGGTGACCTGTTTCCGCGCTATCTACCTTGAGAGAATCCAAAAGTTCAATGGCTTTTGAAATATTTGAATCTGTTCCTATCAGAATCAGCGAGTTACCAATTTCAATGGCTTTTACGTCGAGACCAACGGAGGTTAACAACTCCCTCAATGTAGCGAGAGCTATCTGCCCCGGGCGTTCAAAAACCTTGTAGCTGTATTCAACAAGTTCTGCAGGTTTCTTTCCCAGTGCTGACAAGGTGGAGATGACGCCTTTGGCGTCCGTTATGGCGCTCTCTCCACCTACCAGCAGGGCCGCCGTACCTGCCGGTATCGTCTCAACATCTATTCCGATTTTTCTTACAATGGTCTGGATATCTGTTGTTGTGAAACCTTCGGGGATGTTGACCAGTTCGTATACCTTCTTGGTTTCTGTCGCCTCAGGTGTATCTTTCTCGAATGCTACCAGGACTTCTTCCGCCTTCGTTATCTCTTCTTCCGGTCCAATGAGTACGAATTTACCGGAAACTTCTATTCCTTCTGCAGCTATTCCTACCTTTTTGAGTAATTCGTTCAGCTCATTCACCGTCAGTGTCGTTTCACGTTCTTCTATTTTGTAACTGAGCTTCACCATTTCTTCTGGTTTCGTGCTCAGTTTTGCGAGCGTCGCTATGACGTTCTGGGCTTTCTGTATCTCTGTTTTGCTTCCTACAACGAGTACAGTGTTGGCAGCTCCTACGAGCTCTGTCTTTATCCCTATCTTTCGTGTTATCGTCTGTAGTTGTTCTATACTGAGTCCTTCCGGCAGATTCACCAGAGTGTATGTCTTCTCTTCTACTTTCGTTGCTTCTTCTGTTATCTCCGGCTTGAGCAGTTCTATCATGTTTTTAGTTTCTTCTATTTCGCCGCTCGTGCCGATCACTATGAGTTTGTCGTCCGTTTTGAGTATCTGTGCTGCCACATTCAGTGCGTTGAGTGCTTCTTTCACCGTGTTGAGGTCAAGACCTATCGGGGCTTCCAGAACGGCGTATTCTATCTTGCTTATCTGTGGCCGTTTGTTCAGCCCGTGCAGTCTGGTTATGACCTCGGTGGCTTTGGCGAGGCTTTCTGCTTCGCCAACCATTACCACAACGTCACCGGCTACTGTTATATCTACCTCTATCCCTATCTTTCTCAGTACCGTTTGCAGGCTCTCAAGGGTGAAGCCCTCAGGTACGGAGATGGTCGTGTATTCTTTCTTCACTGGTGTCGCTTCGGCTGTTTCTTTTGGTGCAAGCGCTTTGATAGCTTCTTCTCCTTTTGCTATGTCTTCGTCCGTTCCCACGAGTACGACGTAACCGGAGATTTCCAGCGTCTTCAGGTTGAGTCCTATGGTTTCGAAGAAGGTACTCAATTCCTGTGGGGTCACACCGATCGGCAGCGTGATTATCTTGTAGCTGTATTCAACCAGTTCTGCTGGCTTTTTTCCCAGTGCGGACAGGGTGGAGATGACGCCTTTGGCATCTGTTATGGCGCTTTCTTCACCGACAAGCAGAGCTGCCGTACCTGCCGGTATGGTCTCCACGTTTATCCCTATCTTCCTAACAATGGTCTGGATATCTGTTGTTGTAAAGCCTTCGGGAATGTTGATCAATGAATAAGTTGTTTTTGTACCTTCTGCTGATTCTTGAGATGAGAATTGTATTTGTTCCAGGAAGGATTTGGCTTTTTTAAGATCTGCACGGGAACCAATTAAAACGAGTGAGTCTGGTAATTCATGTACGGTTAGATTCAGCCCGAGACCTTCAAATATCTGTTCAAGATTTGTGATATCTATACCTGGCCTGGATACCAGGGCGTAAGAAAATTCTTCTTCTTTTATCTGGGATTGAAGTCCGTTTATAAATTCAACCATTGATTCAACATCTTCTCGGGAACCCACAACAATGATGCCGTTTTCTTTGATAAACAGGAAGGTTACCTGTAAGTCCAGGGAAGTTGCTGCTGTTCTAAGGAATTCCTGATTCATGGGCTCAGTTGTTTCTATGTATTTGTAAACGTTGGTTTTAGGAGATGGAAGACCGCTTAGATGCTGAACTATCTCTTTGGCTTTTTGTATTTCCTCCGGATAGCCTATTATAGCGAGTCCGTTGTTGAAAGAATAGAGTTTTACATTGATTGGCATATCATTCAATAAGGCTGAGAGTTTATCTGTTTCTATGTTTACGTTTGTCAGAACCGCTATATCTTTTTTTGGAGGCAATACGTCAGTTGTAGCAGGTTCTGTATCTTCTGGTGCCAGTTCTGAGACGAGGCGTTGAATTGCGGCAACGTCTTCTGGATTTCCAAAAACGATTATTTTATGCTGGGTCTCAACGATCGAAACAGAGAATCCAAGAGTCTTGATCACATTTTCGAGTTCAGAATATGCAACTTTTTTATCGAGTGTTAAGAGCTTTCCTTCACCGTCGCTTTCGAGTTCTTTATACACCGGTATGAAGTCTTCAACATCTTTTTGAGTGCCTATAACGATTACTTTTCCTGCTGCCTCTATGATATTCAGATTGTATGAGAAACTTGAGGCTATGGTTTTCACAGTTCCAAGGTCCAGATTAGCGAGTTTTGGTAATATTGCATAACCTTTGTTAACGGTTTTTTCAACTTCTTCTCTTCGCTTTGAAAGAACAGACTCAATTACTTCCGTGGCCCTTTTTACTTCATTGGAAGTTCCAATTAGTAGCGGACCTGTTGGAGATTGCATGATCTCTACATTGATTCCAAGCTTTGTGATGATGGCCTGAATGGCTTCTATCGAATCTTCAGGAATGTCGACGAAACTGAATACTATAGTTGATGTTGTTGTACCTTCCGTTGTTTCTGCTGGAATTCCCATCTCAATTTGATTTATAAGATTTCTTGCTTGCAAGACGTTATCTCTTGTTCCTGCAAGGATATATTTTGAATTTACAGGGAATATTTCAACGGTAATGCCCATTCGAAGTAACAGATCGTTGAATTGCTCGATTCGTGGGAGTCTTTCAACGATTAGATAATACGGATTCTCTAGCTCTCGTAAACGTTCTATCTCATTTTCAACAACCTTAACGGTGGTTTCATCCCCGATAACAAGGTATCCACCGGTGGTTGGAATTATTTTGATTCTTTTGTAAGCCTCTTCCCCAAGGTAACTTTCAAGATAGGTATTGAATTTTTCGTCGTCCCAACCGGGGAGTGATTTTATGAGTTTGGAGATCTTGCGTTCTTCGATCGGGGAAGTTTTCAATCCGAGATGTGATTCTATCTTGGGTGTCATTTGTTTAATCAGGTTTTGTAAACTGATGAGATCATTCTTGTTTCCACGTGCTATGAGGATTTCTATTGAAGGAATGTAGGTGTAATCGATTTTTCCTGTGTATAAGGTTGATATCAAATCCTTTATACCGCTTTCATAAACGTTCTCAGGAATTTCTATAAAGTATTCTCCTGTTTCCGGGAAGAAAACTTTCTCATATTTTCCCAATTCTTGAAGAGCGCGTTCAAGAGCTTCCTCAGGGGCAGAGATAAATACGAGTCTTTCAGCTATTGCGTCTATAGTATACTGTTCTGGTTTCAATCCTTCAGTGGCGAAGAAATGTTCAAGGAAGTTTTTAACGGAATCGAAAGCGTCTGCAGTTTTTATCTCTATAAATCTGCGCGCTAGTTTTCCGTGTGATGCTTCTGTGAATTGTGAGATCAAATATTCTGCAATATCGAGCTTATTTTTCTCTCCCTTAATGATGTAACCATTATTTTCGCCCAGTGATTCGATGATTACTCCAGTTAAATCCTCGATTTGCATGATGATTTCATTGTCTATGGGAGCGGTATCCCGCAGTATTCTGTAACCAATTGTCTGTGAGCGCAGGGTGATGTCTCGCAATATTTCATTGACTATATCCGTCATAGCTTCCGGGAAGGTTAAGGTTATTTTTCCGAGAGATTCAAAGGTACGGTCAACTTGTAGTTGCTCTCCGGGAATATAATTACTGAGCAAACTTTCGATAAGACTTGCAAGAGTGATTTTCTCAGTTCTATTGCGGTTTATAACGTCCTCGACGATCTTAAAGTTGTCAGGAAGTTTTACGGTTAAGATCTTCGGTTTCGATTGTTCGAGATCTTTCTGCAAAGATTTTTTATAACTGTCCAGGTATGAGATGATGATGTTTACATCTCTGGCGCTTCCTGACAGAATCAGTTTATTAAATTTTATTAAATTCGGGTAAGGAGTCTATCTTTACAGAGCCATCACAGAGAAAATTGTTGACTTCAGAGGCGATTTTGTAAAAGTAATCAAGAGTTTTTTCTCCTGATGGAAGCTTCAAAAGCTCTACGTTATATTCTTTTTTTATGTAGGATGAGGTTAGAAGGTTGGAAAGTAGGAGATGGGTTTCGAGATCTCCGAAAGCTAATAAAGTGGATTCGTTTGGAATATATTCCAGAAAAGCTTCCACCGGTAAAGCTTTTCTAATGGCTTCGAGCTGGTTCTGCCCATCTTCTCCAACCTTTATGTCGACGCCGATGTACGTTTTCCAGAACCTGTTAACAACATCTTTGACCTCTTCAGGGGTTCCTATATAAAACGTTCCATCTGTGAGATAGGCATAGGCAATCTGACTGCCGAGAGAAATGAGGATGTTCCGCAAAATATCTTCGGGGTGTGAGGAGGTGAATCCTACGGTTACCGGGAGTTTTCCAACCTTCTCGGTGATAACGTGGGAGAGATTCAGAACCTCGTCACTGAAAAGGTAGGTCAATACCGTCTGGAGGTTCATGCTGTAGGTGCTGAAACGGTCAACTGATACCTCGATTGCTGATCGCCAGAAACGAAGGATGAGCGTATTATTTTTCAACAATACCTCGGGTTCTTTGTTTGCCGGGATCAGTAATGCAACGCTAAGGGACATTCTGTCCCCAAGATCCCTCGTCCAGAGCCCTTCGACCGGTCCGGCTCTTAATGGAAGGTTCATGTTTTTTCCACTAACGCCGTAAAGCGTCAACGAGTATACGGTTTTTGATGGGTTGGATTGGATATTGTAATCTAATTCGTTCAAAGCAGAGCTGAAGGTCATGGTTATCGTGACCGAGCGATCATCCAGAGTAGGTACAAGAGACTTTAATTGATTTGCATGAATCAGGATTGAAAAGAAAATCAAAAAAAGAAACAATAAAAGCAACGAAGATTTCTTCATGCTGATCACCCCGTATAATTGCTATTTTTTTATTTTATTTTTCCTTTATTAATTTTCTGCCTGGAAAAACTTCACGATGGCAAAGGTGTTGCTTCGAGTATCATTCAGGAGCACCGCAAATTCTGTAATCCCGTACACAATATATGGAGCAATAAAATCCCCAACTCTGACGGTTTTAAGTTGGTTGTTGACTTCAATGACAGCGTAGTTGACATCATTTAGTTTTATGTAACTCTTATAAGCCAGTGATGTGGCTTCCACACCAATCTCCAGAAGTGATTGGATGACCTCTTCCGGCTTTGCGAATAGTGGTTGAAAATAATTTTCTAACTTCAAATTTTTTTCGAATAATGAAAGATCAATTTCTTCTTGTTTGTTATAAACAACACTCTCTTCTGTTATTGCGAGGGGTTGTATAAACAGAAGAGATAGCAACAGAAAAATACCTATTAGACTAAAAAATATAGAAAAAATAGCAATTTTTTCAAGCATAATATACATCCCTTAGAAAAGATCAGTAACATAGAGATCCAATGTCAATTCTACCACAACATTTGTCGGTAAGTCCGTTTTAGGAAGTATTGGGAACCCCAGATTAGACTTTATGGATATTTTTTTCATGATAACTTTGGGATCATTAGTTAGCCTTTCCATTATTTTCAAGGTATCCTCTGCGCTACTGGCTATATAGATTCCTTCTAACGCTTTTCCCTTCGTATTGGTAGAAATGCCCAGTAATTTTGTCCAGCTCTTCAAAATTACTTTTTGAAGATAGGAAAGCGACAGTTTCATTTGCTACTTTCGATAATTTTTGAACCTGATAATAAGTTTGTTCCAGCTCTTCTATCTCGGTGGTAAGCCTTGAAACGTCTCTGAAGGCGTTAAACATGTAAAAACCCACGAAGAGAAGAAACGCTGTTATTGTGGTTAAAATTATCAAAATACCAGCGACTCTTGTAGGAATTCCTTTTCTGTGGAGAGGGGTAACTTTTCTTTTTATCCTGTTCTTGTACTTTTCAGAAACGAATAGCAATTCCCGATTTTGCCCGGATCCAAGGAGGCTTTCTCCCAGAAAGAAGGCGTCTTCGCTAAAATTTTCCATAAAACCTTTGTTTATTTCATTATCTCCGTTGTTAATCAATTCCATCACCAACTTTTAGTTCGTAAAGCTTTAGTATGTAAAGATTGGAAAATTCCATCTCGCCTTTTAAATTTAACTGATATGGGGTAGAAGGTTTAAGCGCCGGTGAAGGTACAGTGGTTTTTGAGTCTCTATCGTAGATTAAGTAATAGTAAGCTACCCCTGTTCCACCCTCATAATCTAGTCTGGTCACAATTGATCTGATGGCGTTTTGGTCTTCAAGAAATGCTTCAAGGGTTTTAAAAAAAAGAATTTCTTTTTCTTTGCTTCGTATATGTTTTTTCAATTCAGAAACACGCCGGGCCAATTTCGCCTGTTCTACTACTAACTCATTTCGTTTTGTGCTTATTGCGCTAGCGTCAATTTTTGGGACCCCTGTTAGAATGATGCCTACACTGTCCAGCAGGTACCCTTTTATGTATGCAATCTGGTTCAATCGGCTTTCAAAACCTTTAGCAAGAATGAATTTTCCCATAAGTATTATTCCCAGTGATATTCCTATTACAACAAAGAAGGTGAAAAGGCTATAGACTCTCTTCTTTGAATGCAAGTTTACGTTTACCAAGAATCTCACCCCCTCTTACAAGCAATCCCGCAACGTTGTATGAAAACTGGGGCGAAGCGTCCATACGTAAGGGTAGAGCTAAAACATTTTTTTCATCACCAAGTATTCTCTTAAAGGTTTCAACATAGATCTTTGTTGAAAGATCACTTTGAGCTACTACAAAAACCGTATCAAAGTAAGGTTCATCGCTGATTGAGGTGTTGGGAGAGCTGGAGAATGTATTTGATATGTACATCCTTAACTGGTAACCAATAGTCTGAGAGAGGTGATCGGAGGCTTCTTCGATAAGACTTGTATCGGGAGGGGCTTGACTGGTCAAGAATTTTTTTAATAAGTCAAATTTATTATCGTCTGGTTTGGTTAGGTGGTCTATGACAGCATTAAAACCTTCACCTATGTAGTTGATTCCAATTATTTCGGAGTCTTTGATAATGTACAAAATAGAGTAGTCCAGATCAACAGAAAAGAGTATTCTGGAACCAGCAAAAATTTCTCGAGGTGGAAGCTTCAAAATCGGAAGAGGATTGATATCCACAATATCAGGTTCGGGGAAACCAACTTCTTTAATCTTTTCAAGAAAATTTTTTAAAAACCTGTCCCTTGTCACAGCAAAAATTGGTATAACAGAGTTCTTAATTGCTTTTAAGCTGTTTAAAGGGCTTGGAATGACTTCAGCTGGCGGAAGAGAGAACTGAGTTGCTATCTTGAAATTGGCCACGTTCATGAGGCTCTTCTCGTTTTTTACCTTCGGAACCTCAACATGTTGAAAAACAACGTTTGATGGGTGGATGGCTGTGGTGATAACTTCATCTACATCCAGGACGTTGTATTCGAAATAGCGTTCTGCAGCCTTCTTTAAAGCGTTCTCTCCATATTCGAGGACACTAAAGACCGGTATTATGTATTTTTTCTTGACGAGTACTCTCGAAATCTCAGCAAGATCTTCCCAGAAATTTATGGCAGTTACGAACTTTTCGAACAACCCTTTCACTCCTATTAATAAACTACTCTACCAGTTACTGGCATGATAACCAGCGAAGAACCATCTTCAAATGAAAAAGTAGTGGAACCTTTCTCTATAAAGAAAGAACCATCATCTTCAAATCCAAAGATACAATCTTGAGAAGCTGTACCGGGAAAATCTTCAAATTTTCCTCCGGTAGATACTATAAATATCCCTGTTGTATGGTTGTAAAAGATTTTTCTTCGCTTTGAACTCTGTATTGCTTCCTGCTTTACATCTTCCAGAAAGATATCAAATTGTATTTTCGAAAGTTTTATATTATAACTCCCAAAGAAATTTATAATCGGGAAAGAGATTAAGAACATTCCTAATGAGATTAAAAGAATATACAGTACTGTTTCCGTGAGATTCATGGCTATAAGTTATCCTCCCATTGCTTGTTCCATCGAGAAAATTGTGTTGTACATTGTGTAAGCAAGGAAACCAATAAATCCACCGATAAACATGATCATAATTGGTTCAACCAAGGAAACGAGTTTCTTGAGAGAGGTAGTTACCTGCGCATGGTAAAAATCCGCTACTTTGAACATAACTTCATCTAATTTACCTGTTTCCTCACCTGTTGAAACCATGCTTATAACGATGGAAGGGAATATCTTCTGCTTTTCTAGCGAAACGTGTATAGGTTCCCCGGCTCTGATCATATCTACAGCTAATGAAATTCCGTTCATTATTTTGGTGCTTTCCGAAACCTCGGCGGCGAGTTCAAGGGATGTTGGAAGATCCACACCACTTGCCACCAGAACCGCTAGAGTACGTGTGAAACGCTCAAGGGCTGTTGTTTCTCGTAACTTTCTTACAGGTGGAATGATAGATCCAAAGAAATTTTTTACGATCAGACCGTATTTTGTCATCATGAAGATTTTGGCTCCTATAAAGAACATTACCACTGCAATGGCAACCACTACTCCATGATTTGTCAGCAGCGAATTCATCCACAGGAGGAATCCCATAACTCCGCCAGGTTCAAATCCAGTACCAAAGGCACTCATTAGATTTGGTAGTATGAAGAAGGAAATGACTCCAACGATGCCAACGGCAAAAGCCATCATGAACAATGGGTAAGACATTGCTGATTTTACCTGGTTTTGAAGATCAACCATCCCTTCGTAGAATTCGGCAACCCTTTGTAAGGCCTCATCGAGTACGCCGCCAGTTTCGCCAGCTCTGACAAGATTCACAAAGAGTTCATCAAAGACGCGTGTTTTTTCAAGGGCATCGCTGAATCCTTCACCTGATTCAATTAAAAGAACGACTTCAACCAAAATTTTTCTGAATCTACGAGAAAACATAGTTTGTTTTGAAAGTACCTGTAGTGCGTCTCTAATCCTAACTCCTGACGATACCATCGTTGCCAGCTGTCTTGAAAAGAGGCTAAGTTCTTTAGGTTGTATAGGGAACAATGACCTTTTTCTTTTCCGGGTCTTTGAAATTGGCTTGATGGATGTAACCACGAATCCCTGGCTATTCAATAGTTGCAACGCTTCAAGTTGGGAAGCTGCGCTAATTTTTCCTCTTTCTGTTTTTCCATCTTTGGTGATTATTTCGTACCTATATTCCGGCATACTATGTCCCCACCTTTTTTAACATACACACAGCATATACAGACACTGAATTTCCATACAAAGTATTTCCAGATTTTGGTTTCACATTTATATTCCCTTTACTTATGCCAAGAATTCTTGCAAGTTTTAGTCGTATGTTTTCTATATGAGGATTCAGTCTGACTTTGTCTATAATAATCACAGAATCGATATTCAGTATCTCGTATTTTCCTGCTAATATCTTTTTTCGTATTATTTCAAGGAACTCAGTACTTCTCCTTCCGCGATTTTCTTCATTTTCCGGAAACCAGATACCTATATTACCGGCATTCGTGGCTCCTAATATTGCATCTACAATGGCATGAATCAATGCATCGCCATCGGAATGGCCAATTGAGGAATATTCCTCAGATACTTTTATACCCCCAAGATATAATCCTTTTTTGTTTGCTTCTAAAGGGTGAGCGTCGAATCCAATTCCTACCCGATACATTTAGATCAGCCTTATTGGCATTATAATGTATAGATATCCTTCAACATCTACAGGATTCATCTGCAACGGACTGTTGGAATCCACAAAGTTGAGTTCCACTTCTTCTGTATCTATCTTCTTTGTTGCTTCCAGCAAGAATTTTGGATTGAAAGCAATGATAAGGTCTTCTCCGTCTTTCTTTATTTCAAGCTCTTCAGAGGATTCACCGTGATCTGGGCTCTTAGCAATGAGTTTCATGTTATCCTCTTTGATCTCGATCTTAATAGAATCACTTCCGAGCCTGGCGGCGATAGAAGCGCGTCTGATAGCATCAGATAATGATGAGGTGTTAGCTACAACACGTGTTTTGAAGGCTTTAGGAAGCACTTTTTTATAATCCGGGAAATCGGCTTCAACAACTCTCGCCACCATCTCTGTGCCATCAAAATAGAATCCTACCCGGGTGCCATCATAAACGATCTTCATGTCATCTGATCCAGCTGTTTTTATGCTTGATTGCAAGTCTTTCATACTTTTAAGTGTCAACAGAAAATGATCTTCGAGGTTTTGATTTGTTTTTTCCTCAGCGAGTGCCAGTCTGAATCCATCTGCGGCTACGAGCCGGAGATAACCACCTTCGAGTTCCCAGTACACACCGTTGAGATTTCTCATAAATTCATCTTTTGCCGCACAAAAGAGCACCCTATCTATCATTATTTCAAGCGCGGTAACGGAAGTTTCCAGTTCCCATCCACCCTGAGCGGGTTCTACCTCTGGAAATTCTTCGCCAGACATTGTGGGTAGAACGAAACGACTCTTTTCCATTCTTATGACGAGGTTCGTGTCCTGAAACTCAAAGAAAACCTTTCCATCCGGTAAATTACGCATTATTTCAAGCAAAACCTTCGCGTCAACGACAAATTGCCCGGTTCCGGAGATTTCGCTTGGTTGAACATAAGTCTTTATAGAGGTCTCCAGGTCAGTTGCGATAAGTTCTAACTTGCTGTCTTCTGCTGTTCTGAAGAGTATACCAGAAAGAATAGGCTTAACGGTCTTTGAAGCAACAGCGGTTGACACGGATTCGAGGCGTGTCAAAAATTCATTCCTTGGTATTGAAAATCTCATTTAGACACCTCCAAACGTCCATCTTCTACCTTTATATTTTAACCTAACAGAGGGTATAATTCCAACGAACCCTTATAAAGGAGGTTAGCATGAAAATTCGGTGCTTACACGATTGGAATGTTTCTCTGGAAGAAGCCGCTGATATCCAGAGAACCCTGAAAGGAATGTTATCCTTTGAATTTCCTGCGAAAAAGGTTTCAATCGTTGCAGGTGTGGATGTTTCTTTTCCTCAGAAGAATCTAGGGCTCTGTGTGATAGTAGTGATGGATGATACTTTGAAAGTGATTGAAAGTGTCTATCACACCCAGGAAGTTCATATTCCTTATGTGTCGGGGTTCCTTTCCTTTCGAGAAGGCCCAATATTCATTGAAACAGTGAAAAAATTGAAAATAGTTCCTGACCTTTTCTTTTTTGATGGTCAGGGAATAGCGCATCCTCGAGGCCTTGGCATTGCTGCTCATATGGGATTGTTATTGGAAAAGCCATCTTTAGGTGTTGCAAAAAGTCATTTGTTTGGTAGCTACAACGAACCAGGTAGAAATAAAGGAGATTTCTCTTATATGTATAATAAAACCGGGGAGATAATTGGAACAGTTTTAAGAACCAAAAAAAATACAAAACCTGTTTTTGTTTCACCGGGCCATATGATGGATGTTGATACCGCTATGTCATTAACCCTAAAATATACAGGAAAATATAGGTTACCAGAACCAACAAGGCAGGCTCACATACTTACCCAGCGTTTGAGAAAAAATCACCTCTTGCGATAGAAAACGATGGAAGCGGCCCCTTTTATTCCGGCATCTTCCACCAGATCACTTAGATCTACTTTGGCCGTTCCCTTGAATGAAGTCATTACGTATCTATCAACCCGTTCTCTAAGGTTTTTTAGTAGAAAGTCTCCCGCTTTACTCACACCTCCGCCGACTATTACTACTTCCGGGTTGAACGTGTGAATGAATCCACCTATTCCACGTGCAAGAGCATCAATAAACCTATCAAAAATAATTTTTCCAAGTTCATCTCCGCTTTTTGCGGCATCTATAACGGTTTTTGCCTCTATTTTTTCAGATGAGAAAATCGCAGAATCAGGAAAACGCTTTCTATATTCGTGAGCAAAACGCACAATTGCCGTTGCGGATGCTACTGCTTCCAAACAGCCATGTGAACCACAGCCACAGAGTGGACCGTTTGGCTCCACAATAATATGTCCGAGTTCCACAGCATAACCGTTGTGGCCGGTTATTAGTTGACCGTGAGAAATGACTCCGCTACCAATTCCTGTTCCGATAGTGAGTCCTATCATATGTTTACTACCTTTATATTTCCCAAAAGCCCATTCACCAAGGATAAAAGCGTTGGCATCGTTTTCAATAAAAGTTTCCAATCCTGTATGTTTTCTTATCATAGAAGCAAGGGGAAAATCTCTCCAATCCGGAAAATTCGGTGAAAATAAGACCTTTCCGCTATCTCTGTCTATTGATCCAGGGGAACCAATTCCTATGGCAAGCACTTTGTCCTTCTCGTTTGCGATGTCTAGAATATTATGTATACTATTGGCAATACGTGCCACCACATCTTCTCGGCCTCTGGAAACCAGGGTGGGAATAGTTGTTTTGTTCAGAATCTTTCCATGTTCATCTACCAAACCTATTTTAGTTTCTGTACCTCCAAGATCGATGCCAATAACTAATCCCATTTCATCCTACCTTTCAATATCTGCTTTTTTCGAGATCTATCAGATCAAGAAATTCCTCGTTGGATTTAGTGGTTTTCATTTTATCTACAATGACTTTTAATCCTTCCTCTTCACTGATTCCCGCAAGCATTCTTCTGAGAACCCAAACTTTCCTTAGAATTTCAGGCGGAAGCAGGAGTTCTTCCTTCCTTGTTCCGGAAAGGTTTAGATTTATTGCAGGGAATATTCGTTTGTTGGCGAGTTGTCTAGAGAGAACCAATTCCATATTTCCAGTGCCTTTGAATTCTTCAAAAATAACTTCATCCATCTTGCTTCCAGTTTCAACCAACGCGGTGGATATTATGGTCAAACTTCCTCCGTCTTCAATATTCCTGGCAGCACCAAAGAAATGCTTTGGATGATACAGTGCAGATGGGTCGACACCACCACTGAGAAGTTTTCCACTTGGGGGAACGTAGAGGTTGTATGCCCTTGCAAGACGAGTGATACTGTCCAGCAATATCACGACGTCGTAGCCAAACTCGACCAGACGCTTGGCCATTTCCAGTGTCAACTCTGCAACTCTTATCTGTTTGTCAGGTGACATATCAAATGGGGCAGCTATTACGTGAGCATCAGTTGACCTTCGTAAGTCGGTAACCTCTTCTGGGCGTTCATCTATCAAAAGAATAATTCGTATTGTGTTTGGATGATTTTCCGCGATTCCATTGGCGATCTCTTTGAGCAGAGTGGTTTTTCCAGCTTTAGGTGGTGCGACGATAAGCCTCTCTGGCCTTTGCCGATTGGAGAAAACAAATCAATTATCCTTGTGCTAACAATATATGGTTCCGTTTCGAGAATGAACTTTTCATCCGGATAAACAGGAACAAGATTCTGGAAACTTATTCTCTCTTCAGCGTAAGACACGGGTTTTTGATTGATTGCTTCGATTCTCAACAGTGCAAAATACTTTTCTCCTTCTTTGGGAGAACGGACCTGACCCGCAACCCAATCACCCGTATTCAGGTTGAATCTGCGAATCTGAGATTGACTGACGTATATATCGTTAGAACTTGGTAAGAGATTGTTATCAAGGGTTCTAAGAAACCCATAGCCCCCGTCAGTTATCTCAAGCACACCTTCAGCAAAGAAGTATCCATAAGATTCGGTTTGTGCTTTGAGCACAGCAAAGATAAGATCTTTCTTTGCCATTTGTGTATAACCGGTGATGGAGTATTTTCTCGCGAGTTTGTAGAGTTCACGTATGGGCATTTTGAGAAGCTGGGAAATGTCGATTTCCACTTCCCTGATAGTATCCTTGACCTTGTTGTTCTGGTCTTTTTCGTTGTCAGTTTTATCTGTTGTGGAAGAATCTTTGTTGGCGGAAGTTTCAGGAGTTTTGTTTACCTTCTCAGAATGATTCTGCTCGGAAGAGCTCACACTTTCGACTTCCTTAACTTCCTTTTCTTCAGAAGATTTTTCAACACTTTTTTTCCTTCTTGGGCTCAATTTTCACGGTGCAATCCCCAGAATAAACGGATGCACCAACCCTCCTTCCAAAAAGAAGATTATTTATGAATTAACACTGGTGCAGTTTTACGAAGGGAAAAACAAGTAAGAGGGGAAGTACAAACTTTCCTCGCATTAAATATAACACACCTCTATTCAAAAATCAAAGGCCTGTACCTTTTCTGTATTCTTCCCAGTCATTTAAGAACCTTTCAATTCCTTTGTCAGTTAGGGGGTGATGAAAGAGTTTTTCGAGAACATTAAAGGGCATAGTTACAATGTCTACGCCGATTGTAGCGAGTTCCAGCACGTGCATCGGATGGCGTATACTCGCTGCGAGAACGTTTGTTTGAAAACCATAATTTGAGAATATAGCAACGATATCCTCAACAAGCCTCAAGCCATCAGAGGAGATATCGTCCACACGCCCGATAAACGGGCTTACATACGTTGCGCCCGCTTTTGCTGCCAGAAGAGCTTGAACCGCACTGAAAACAAGAGTAACATTTGTTTTAATTCCTTCAGATGAAAGGGTTTTTACCGCTTTGATTCCTTCAGGAGTCATTGGAATTTTGATAACGACGTGTTCATCGAGCATTGCAAGATCCCGTGCTTCTTTCACCATTCCTTCATAATCCAGTGCAACGACCTCCGCACTGACAGGGCCCTTCACTGTTTCGCAGATTTCTTTTATTCTCTCTGTGAAAGGGGCTTTTTCGCGAGCTATCAATGTTGGATTTGTAGTAACTCCATCGATTACTCCCCAGGCCACAGCTTTCTTAATCTCTTCAATATTTGCGGTGTCCAGGAATATTCGCATATTTTACCTCCTTGGATGACGCAGATAAAAAAGATGGCTACCGCGGGTAGCCATCTTTAGTTTTCAACGTTTTCTTCGCTTTTTGTTTCTACGAGTTGAAGAATAGAGAGTTCAGCGGCGTCTCCTCTTCTTCTACCTACCTTGATAATTCTCGTGTAACCACCGTTTCTGTCGATGTAATTAACAGCGATCTCATCACAGATTTTTTTAACAAGTTTTCTGTCATTGAAATGCCTGTTGATTTCTCTTCTTAGAGCGACGTTTTTTGATCGCAAAGCCTGGATTTCAGGATCACCGTTGGATCTTTCATTGATTTCTTTTGCGTAAAGGGCCGCTTTCTTAGCTTTGGTTATTATTGATTCGACAAAGGGTTTTACCGCTTTTGCTTTAGCTGTGGTGGTGATAATTGTTCCATGCTCGAAAAGCTCCCTCGCAAGACCTCGCATTAATGCGAGCCTTTGGCTGTGAGGTCTGTTGAGCTTTTTCTTCTTGACTCTATGTCTCATGGGGCAACCTCCTTAACCTTCTTTTACTGTTCTTTCTTTAGTGAGAGGTTGAACTTCTCCTTCAATTTTTTCTTGACTTCTTCCATTGATTTATCACCAAAGTTCCTTATTTTAAGAAGATCAGCCTCTGTTCTGCTTATAAGGTCACCAATTGTGTTGATTTTATCGCGCTTCAGACAGTTAAGCGACCTTACGGATAGTTCCAGTTCTTCTATACGTCTTGAAAGCACGGAATCCTCTTCTGAGATGGGTTCTTCAACAGGTTCTTCTTCCGGTTGGGGTTCTTCGGGTTCAAAAATCGAAGCGCTGTTTACTAAAATTCCTGAATTATCAAGTACCTGATTCAGACTTGATGTGGTAACCTCAAAATGCTTTATCAATATATCTGTTGCCTTTAAAAGCGCTTCTGTTGGTTTTATAGATTTCTTTGTCCAGACTTCCAGAATGAGTTTGTCGTAGTCGGTTTTCTTTCCTACACGAACATTTTCGGAAATGAAATTGACTTTAAGAACCGGACTGAATATACCATCTATATAGATCATTTCCACATCCTGTTCCAGCTCCATTTCCGAGACTGGAACGAAACCCTTACCAATTTCAGCAAAGAGCTCCATGTAAACAGCAGCATCTTCATTTAAGGTGGCTATATATTGGGAAGGGTTAACCACTTCGACTCCTGTAGGAGCTTTTATATCTCCAGCAGTTAAAATAGCTGGGCCCTTTTTCTCTATGCTTAGCTTAACAGGATCAGAAAACTCTAGGGCAGGTTTAAGCTGCACTTTTTTTAAATTCAGGATTATTTCAAGGATGTCCTCTTTAACCCCATCGATTGTATCATACTCATGATATTTCCCCGGGATTTTCAATCTGGTTATTGCCATACTTGGAATTGAGGAGAGGAGAACTCTTCTGAGCGCATTTCCTATGGTTACAGCGTATCCTCTTTCCATTGGTGAAAGGACAAACTTTGCGTAATAACTGTTCTGTTCCTCTCTCTCCTCTTCAATCTTTAGAGATTTTGGCATTACAAATCCAACCATTGTGACTGCCCAAGTATCGGGCACACACCTCCTTTCAAGAAGGTAACAACATTACTTCGAGTAGAGCTCGATGATGGATTGCAGATCGACAGGAATATCTACTTCTTCTCTCTCAGGGAATCTAACAAATGTTCCTCTAGCCGCATCGAAATCGATTTCCAGCCATGGAGGTGTGGTTCGATTCCTGGAAGCCTCGATCGCTTCTTTAACAGGAACTTTTGCTTTGCTCTTTTCTTTGATCTCGATAATATCACCCGGTCTCACACTGTAAGATGCCTTGTTGACTTTTCTGCCATTTACGAGAACGTGACCATGACTGACAAGCTGGCGAGCCTGTTTTCTGCTGGAAGCAAAGCCCATTCTGTAAACCACATTGTCCAGTCTGCTTTCCAGTACTTTAATGAGAGCTGTACCGGTTTCTTCAGACTTTCTGGATGCAATTTCAAAATACCTTCTGAACTGTTTTTCAAGAACACCGTACATTCTTTTGAGCGCCTGTTTGGATCTAAGCTGCATACCATATTGTGTAAGTTTGCGTGTTGCGCTGCCGTGTTGTCCAGGAGCAAAAGGACGTTTGACAACAGCACATTTGGGAGTGAAGCATCTTTCTCCCTTCAAATACAGTTTGAACCCTTCACGTCTGCAAAGCTTGCAAACAGGTCCAGTGTATCTGGCCATTCATTTCCCTCCTCGTTTATACTCTGCGTCTTCTTCTGGGTCTGCACCCATTGTGCGGGATTGGGGTGATATCCTTTATAGAGTCCACAACAAGACCGGCTGCCTGAATGGTTCTAATAGCAGCTTCTCTTCCCGCACCGGGACCCTTAACCTCAATTGAGACTCTTGTAAGTCCAAGTTTCAAGGCTTCCTTGGCTATCTTGTCGGCAGCCAGTTGGGCTGCGTAAGGGGTTGATTTTTTTGATCCAGAATAACCAACGGTACCTCCGGATGCCCAGAGGATCGTATTCCCATCTAAATCCGACAGAGTGATGATCGTGTTATTGAACGTGGATTTGATATGGACAACACCACGATCAATATTTAACTTTTTTCTTTTTTTGGTTCTTGATGACCTATTCCTTGCCATTCATCTTACCTCCTCGGAGACCCAACTATTTCTTCTTAATCCTGCTGGCCCTTGGACCTTTTCTTGTTCTCGCGTTGGAATGGGTCTTCTGGCCTCTAACAGGTAGTCCAATCTTGTGCCTTATGCCGCGGTAACATCCTATCTCTATCAATCTCTTGATATTGCGCTCTACTTCCTGACGAAGTTCACCTTCAACCTTGTAATGGTCGGTTATATACTTGGAAATTCTACTGATCTCTTCGTCTGTGAGATCTTTAACCCTCTTATCACCGTCTATGTTTGTGTTTTTCAGGATTTCTTTTGCCCTGGCAGGACCTATTCCATATATGTATGTTAGAGCAACAAAGGTCTTCTTGTTGTTTGGCAATTCAACACCAACGATACGTGCCATTCAGCGTTCCCTCCTTAACCCTGGCGCTGGTTGTGCCTTGGATTTTTCGAACACACAACCATAACTCTTCCTTTTCTTTTTATGAGCTTGCAGTGTTCGCAACGTTTTTTTACCGACGCTCTTACTTTCACTGTTATGCTCCTCCTTTGTTTATTTTCTTTCGAAAAACTATTCTTCCTTTGCTTAGATCGTAAATGGATACTTCTACGATAACGCGGTCACCCGGAATCAAACGTATGAAATTTTTCCTCATTCTTCCGGAAATGTGTGCCAGTACGATATGGTCATTGTCGAGTTTCACCTTAAATGTGGCATTGGGCATTGATTCAATTACCACACCTTCCATTTTAATTACATCGCTTTTATCAGCCATGACGTCACTCCCTCACAAGCTTGAGAGAATACGCGAACCATTCTTCTCGATGACGATTGTATGCTCAAAATGAGCTGCCTTCGAACGATCAATGGTAACAGCAGTCCATCCATCATTGAGAACCTCTACCCTGTAACTGCCACTGGATATCATTGGTTCGATTGCTATAGTCATTCCTGCACGTAACAAAGCACCCATTCCTTTTTTACCATAATTGGGTATTTGCGGATCTTCGTGCAGTGCAATCCCAACTCCATGGCCTACGTAATCTCTTATTACAGAAAACCCATTTGCTTCGACGAAATTTTGGATCGTGTACCCTATATCACCAACACGGTTACCTGGAACAGCTACGTCGATAGCCATATAAAGGGCACGTTCGGTGATTTCCATCAGTTTCCTGTCTCTTTCACTATTGAAGTTGTCAACAACGAATGTCCGTGCTGCATCACCGTAATATCCATCCTTAATTACACCACAGTCAACCGTGACAAGGTCTCCCTTTTTGAAGATCTTGTCCTTCAAAGGAAATCCATGAACAATTTCTTCGTTCACAGAAACACAAAGTACATAAGGATATCCGTTGTATCCTTTAAATGCTGGCTTTGCCCCGGCGTTAAGGATGAATTCTTCAGCTATCCTTTCCAGATCATATGCGGTTGCACCGTTTAGTATGTTTTCACTTATCAATTCTAGGACTTCCGCAACAATTTTAGCAGCATATTCGATTTTACGGATTTCTTCAGGAGATTTCAACCTTATCATATTACAAATTCTCCAAATTTTTAAATATTTCTTCAGTTACAGCTTCGATGTCTAAAGAACCGTCAATGGTTATCAGAGAGCCATGTTCGCTGTAGTAATTAATCACCGGCGCTGTTTTTTCCATGTAAACTCTGTAACGTTCGCGAACTGTTGCTGGTTTGTCATCCTCTCTCTGAATCAATCCGATATTACAATCATCGCAAAGCATATCGTTTTTTGGTTTAATCGTGAGAAGGTTATACACCTTTCCACACGAGGGGCAAACACGTCTGCTTGATATCCTCTCAACTACAACTTCTTCGGGAGCATCAATGAGTATAACAGCGTCAAGTTCCTTCCCAAGATTACCCAAAATCCCCGACAGACTTTCCGCTTGCTGGACAGTTCTTGGAAATCCATCAAGGATGAATCCCTTAGCGCTGTCGGGTTTCTTCAAGCGGTCTTCAACAATAGCAACCATAAGGTCATCAGGTACGAGCAATCCTTTTTCAATGATCTCTTTCACTTTCTTTCCCAGTTCTGTGCCAGCAGCCACGGCTTCCCTGAGCATATCCCCCGTCGATATATGAGGGATTCCATATCTCATAGCAATTTTTTTTGCCTGGGTTCCTTTACCCGCACCGGGAGGACCGAGCAAAATAATGTTCATTTGTATCATCTCCTCCCGCGCAGTCTACCCTTTTTGATGAATCCTTCGTAGTGTCTAACGATAAGGTGGGATTCTATCTGCTGAAGGATGTCTAAAGCGACACCAACAGCGATCAGCGTGGATGTACCTCCAATGACTATCTGAATTCCTATGAATCCCTGAACGATAGACGGCAGCAGGGCAATGATAACAAGGAAAATAGCCCCCATAAAGGTAACCCGTGTTAAAACCCTGCTTATGTATCGTTCGGTTGGATATCCAGGTCTAATTCCCGGAATATAACCACCGTAGTTCTTTATGTTATTCGAAACATCTTTAACATCAAAGACCAACGTGCTATAGAAATAAGTGAAGAAGAACACCAACAGACCGTATAGTGTCAGGTACAACGGTGAGGAATAAGCAAACAGTCTGCCAAGCAGGTTCCCTTCTGGTAGGACACTGGAAATCATCTGGGGTAGCGTCATTATTGCTGCCGCAAAGATTATCGGGATAACGCCTCCCTGATTTACTTTTATCGGAATATGTGTTGAAACGCCGCCGAAAACACGCCTTCCAGATACACGCCTTGCATACTGTATTTCGATTCTTCTTTCACCCATTTGTACATAGATAACGGCAACAACTGTTAATACGGCGATAGCTATAAGGACAATCCACTGCAGCGGAGTAAGGGACACTGCTGCCTGAGCGATGTATTGAGGATACCTGGCAACTATACCAGCAAATATCAGCACAGAGATACCGTTACCTATACCCTTTTCTGTTATACGTTCACCGAGCCAGAGCAGGAACATTGTACCACCCAGGAGAGACACCGTTCCGAGTAGTACAAAAATTGCTCTGTTTGGTGTTGCGATGAGCCCTTGGTTGTTGGAAAGGGCAAGTGTAAGAAGGAAAGCCTGGAGCGAGCCCAAAAACACGGTCAAACGCCTTGTAAGCCGGGCATATTTTTTCCTTCCTTCTTCTCCCTCTTTCAACATCTCTTTGAGACTTGGAACGACAGAAGCGAGTAACTGTAACATGATTGATGCGTTTATGTATGGTGTAACACTGAGAGCGAAAAGCGAGAAATTCTTAAGAGCACCTCCGGTGAAAACATCGAAGAATCCGATGAACCTCCGGCAGCTCCTTCAGAAAGACCAGAAAAGTAGCTAGCCCAGGCATTGATGTTAATGCCTGGGATTGGTATATATATACCCAAACGAAAGATGGCCAACGCAAAGAGTGTGAAAAAAATCCTATCCCTGAGTTCAGGGATTTTGAAGGCGTTCTTAAGCGCATTCCACACGTCAAATCACCTCAGCCTTGCCACCTACAGCTTCGATCTTCTCTTTCGCGGTCCTGCTGAAAGCATGAGCTTTAACGACCAACGCTTTGGTAAGTTCTCCTTTGCCAAGTATCTTTACGCCATCTTTCAAATTCTTAATTATCTTTTTCTCCAGAAGGATTTCTGGGGTGATCACGTTTCCCTCTTCAAATACTTCTTCAAGGGTAGAGAGGTTGATAATCACATACTCTTTTGCATTTCTATTCTTGAAACCTTTTATCGGGATTCTACGAAACAGAGGTGTCTGACCACCTTCGAAGAACATCCTGACTTTTCCTGTGCCTCTTCCCTGTCCCTTGTGACCACGAGATGAGGTTTTTCCTTTTCCGGAACTGGAACCCCTACCAACTCGTTTACTCTTTGGTCGCGAACCAGGTGCAGGGCGAAGGTTTTCGAGACTGAATGCCATCGACTATACCCCCTTCAATTTTCTATCTCTTTTACTTCTAGCATGTGAATAACAGCGTTGATCATGCCCCTTATCTGAGGGGAATCATCATGCACAACCTCATCGCTGATTTTTCTTAGGCCCAACGCTTTGAGTGTGGCACGCTGCCTTCGATTGTATCCAATAGGGCTTTTAACAAGCTTTATCTTCAGCTTCTTGGCCATGATTCACCCTCCTCGGAAACACCGTTGAATACTTCTTTAACGGAAACATTTCTGAGCTTGGCATATTCAGCTGGTGATTTCAGCTGAAGGAGACCGTTTATTGTCGCTCTTGCCAGATTGATTGGATTGGTTGATCCGAGAGATTTTGTGAGTATGTTCTTTATACCGGCAAGTTCAACAACGGCTCTTACGGGTGTGTTAGCTATGATACCAGTACCGGGACCAGCGGGTTTGAGGAGGACTCTGGACGCGTCCTGCCTGCCGAGAACTTCATGAGGGATCGTGTCTCTGAGAACCGGTACATCTATAAGGTTCTTTTTTGCGGCAATTATAGCTTTCCTGATGGCTGTTGGAACCTCTCTGGCGCTTCCAACACCAAGACCAACCTTACCGTTTTTATTGCCAACAATAGCTACCGCACGGAAAGAAAGATTCTTACCTCCAGCGACGACTTTTGTGACACGGCGAATCTCTATTATTCTTTCTTCGAATTCTTTTTCTTCAACCTGTTTCTGGATTGAGATACCTGGTTTTCTTGCTTCGGGCATTCAAAGCACCTCCTCAGAACTCGAGGCCGGCTTCTCTTGCGGCATCGGCCAATGATTTGATTCTACCATGAAATTTAAAACCGCCTCTGTCAAAGACAATTTTTTTGATGCCTTTTTCAGCCGCTCGTTTGGCGATTAGCTTACCGACCTCTTTTGCCGCTTCCTGATTCCAAGTTTTTGTGAGTTTTTCTCGGAGTTCTTTATCAACCGTCGAAGCGGAAACGATGGTACGACCTGCAATATCGTCTATGATCTGTGCGTATATATGTCTTTCACTCCTGTAAACGGCCAACCTTGGCCTTTCAGGAGTTCCCTTTATTTTAGACCTGACGCGCAAATGGCGTTTTCTTCTTAGTTCTTTTCTATCTCTGCGCTTTATCACAGGAACTGTCCTCCTTTCACCGATCAGACTTTCTTACCGACCTTGGTTCTGACATATTCACCCTTGTATCTGATACCCTTACCGGAGTAAACGATTGGTTCTCTCCAGCGTCTGATGTTTGCAGCAACCTGTCCCACAAGATACTTGTCAATTCCTTTTACAATTATTGAAGTGGGATTGGGAACCTCAATTGTGATTCCTTCTGGTGGCTCGATTTCAACAGGGTGAGCGTAACCAAGGTTGAGCACAAGCTTCTTCCCTTGTAACTGGGCACGATATCCTACACCTTTGATCTCAAGTTCTTTTTGATAACCCTGTGTGACGCCGATAATCATGTTTCTTACCAATGCCCAGTAGGTTCCAGAGAACATGGCGAGTTTCCTGCGGTCACTCTGACTTCTAACCATTTCCTCATTTGGTGTAACCCAGATACCGTCTTCTTTCTGTTCTATTTTAACGTATGGAAGGTATTCCTGAGACAGTTCACCTTTAGGGCCTTTAACCTTGATGATGTTTTCCTTAATTTCAACCTGGACTCCATTGGGAACTGGTATTGGTTTTTTTATGAGCCTTGACATCACTATCCCTCCTGTTACCAGACGTAGCAAATAACTTCACCGCCGACATTTTTCTTGCGGGCTTCCTTGTCCGTTATGATGCCTTTTGATGTGCTGATAACGGCAATTCCCATCCCGGATTTTACTTTCGGCAGTTCGTCTTTGCTGACGTAAATTCTTCTTCCGGGTTTAGAAACCCTGACGATTCCACTGATAACTCTCTGTCTGTTTCTTCGATCTCCTTTGTACTTCAGAAATACCTTCAGAATCCCTTGTTTTCCGTCTTCGATGTATTTGTAATCTTCAATATATCCTTCTTTCTTCAGGATTTCCAGTATTGCTCGCTTCATGTTAGAAGCTGGGAGATCTACGCTTTCTTTAAAAGCTGCATTTGCATTTCTAATCCTTGTGAGCATGTCAGCTATGGGGTCGCTCCACATTTTACTTCCCTCCTCACCAGCTTGCCTTCTTCACGCCAGGGAGTTTTCCCTCTGAGGCGAGTTTTCTAAAACAAACTCTACAAAGGCCAAACTCCCTATAAACGGCTCTTGGTCTTCCACATATATGGCAGCGATTATACTTCCTGACTTTGTATTTAGATCCTCTTTTCCACTTAGCAACCATCGATTTTTTTGCCATAATCTACCTCCTTACCCTCATCTTTTGAAGGGCATGCCCAGAAGTGCTAAGAGCTTACGAGCTTCTTCATCTGTTTTTGCAGTGGTTACGATGATTACGTCCATTCCCTGAATTCTTTTGACCTGATCAGGAGCTATCTCGGGGAATATTAATTGTTCTGGTAAACCGAGAGCGTAATTACCTTTTCCGTCGAAACTATCAGGATTGACTCCCCTGAAGTCTCTCAGTTTGGGTAGAACGATGTTTATCAGTTTGTACAGGAAATTGTACATCCTTGCGCCTCTGAGCGTTACTTTGAGTCCAAGAGGCATGCCTTTCCTGATTTTGAAGTTTGCAATACTCTTCTTTGCCTTTGTAACAACGGGTTTCTGTCCCGCTATTGCCATCAATTCCCTCGCGTGAATTTCGATGAGGTCAGCATTTCTTGATCCTTCACCAATTCCCATGTTAATGACTATTTTTTCGAGTCTGGGAACCTGAAGCTTGTTCTTGTAGCCAAATTCTTTCATCATCGAGGGAACGACTTCTTTTTCGTATTTTTCTTTTAGTGGTACGTAGTCGTATGTCATTCTTTATTCCTCCCCCTCGTTCATACCTTGTCAATTATCTCGCCACATTTTTTGCAGACACGAACTTTCTCTCCGCTTTCTAACTTTTTGTGGCCAACCCTGGTTGGTTTATCACAATTAGGGCAAACAACCATCACTTTACAGGCATAGATTGGGGCTTCACGCTCAATTATTCCGCCTTCCCGGTACTGGTTCGTTGGGCGCTGATGACGTTTTGTGAAGTTAACGCCCTCAATGATGACCTTCCCTTCTTTCGGGAGGGTTTTCAGAACCTTCCCGATTTTTCCTTTGTATTCTCCGGATATAACCTTTACGGTATCGTCTTTCTTTATTCTCATACCCATCTACACACCACTCCTTACCAAACCTCTTGTGCAAGAGAGGCGATCTTGGAGAACCCTTTTTCTCTCAACTCTCTTGCAACAGGTCCAAAAACACGGGTACCTTTGGGCTGATTCTGTTTGTCGATAATAACCGCTGCGTTGTCATCGAAACGGATGTATGTTCCATCCGGTCTACGTATTTCCTTTTTTGTTCGAACGACTACCGCACGAACGATATCACCTTTTTTGATATCGGTGTTCGGAACAGCCTCCCTAACAGAAGCCACTACGATATCACCAATGGAACCTGTTTTCCTTTTGGATCCTCCAGAAACCTGGATAACCTTGATGACCTTTGCACCGGAGTTATCGGCAACTCTCAGATAAGATTCAAGCTGTATCATTTCTCTTCACCTCCGAGCATTTCCACGTTCTCGGGAGTTTCGAGTTTTTCTTCACCAAAAACACTCTTTTTAACTATTCTAACGACTTTGAACTTTTTTGTTTTGCTCAATGGTCTGCATTCTTCGATTTCGACGATGTCGCCGATTCCGCAGGAGTTGTCTTCATCATGAGCGTGATACTTTTTTGCTCTCTTAACAGTTTTCTTGTAGAGAGGGTGAGCAAAAGTTCTTTCAACTCTGACTACTACAGTTTTATCCATTTTATTGCTTACAACGGTTCCGACTAATTTTTTCCTTGGCATAGCTGTTACCTCCTTACCCCAAGCTCGCGACCGCGGAGGATTGTCTTTATTCTTGCTATATCTCTTTTAACAAACTTTATCTGAGAAGTGTTGGTTAATTTGTTCATCTCGAGCTGAAACCTGAGATCCATCAACTTTCTTTTCAAATCGTCAAGCATCTGCTTGAGCTCCTCGTCTGTGAACTTCTGAAGTTCTGTTGCTTTCATCAGAGCTCACCCCCTATTTCGTATCTTGGAACAATCTTTGTCTTGATTGGGAGCTTGGTAGCGGCGTAAGCAAGGGCTTCTTTGGCTAGTTCATCGTTAATACCGCCGATTTCAAAAAGTATCTTACCAGGTTTGACAACTGCAACCCAACCTTCAACGTCTCCTTTACCTTTTCCCATTCTCACGCCGATACCTTTTGAGGTTATCGGTTTATCTGGGAAAACTCTGATCCAGACTTTTCCATTTCTTTTAAGCGTTCTCATTATCGCGATACGACAAGCTTCGATTTGCTGTGCCGTGATCCAGTGTGGCTCAAGAGCTTTAAGACCCCAATCACCGAAGTGAACGAGGGTACCACCCTTGGCTTTTCCACGCATTTTGCCACGTTGTTGTTTTCTATACTTAACACGTTTGGGCATCAGCATCTTGTTTACCTCCCCTCAAACTTCTAGCGGCTCAAGCCTCAGTTGCTTTTTTCTGGGCAACGTCTCCCTTATAAATCCAGACTCTGACGCCAATGATACCCATTTTTGTAAGGGCTGTGGTGTAGCCGTAGTCGATGTCTGATTTTAATGTCTGAAGAGGGAGTCGTCCTTCGAGATACCATTCAGTTCTTGCAATTTCTGCACCGTTCAAACGTCCGGAAACCATTATCTTGATTCCTTTGGCTCCTTTGCGCATTGCGGTGAAAATTGCCCTTTTCATAGCACGTTTATAAGAAGCTCTCTTTTCAATTCTTGAAGCGATATCTTCGGCTACCAGTAAAGCATCGGTCTCGGGTGTTTTCACTTCTTCAATGTTTAACTGGAATTTTCTGTTTATGAGCCTTTCGAGACCAGCTCTCAGCTTCTTGACTTCAGAACCCTTTCTGCCGATGATGACACCAGGACGAGCACATTTAATGGTTATTGAGACCTTTCCAGGTTCAGGTCTTTCAATAAAGATGTCGGAAACACCGGCAGAATGGTACGTTTTTTTGATGTAATCACGTATTTTTAAATCTTCAAGTAGATACTCTTTGTAGTTTTTCTCGTTTATCCAGCGAGCTTTCCAATCTTTGCTTATTCCAAGCCTGAATCCATATGGATGTACCTTCTGACCCACCTATGTCACCTCACTCCTGAGGATTGTTATTTGATTCCATGTTGTTGTCTTGTGTCTCTTTTTCACTGTCTCTCACAACAATGGTTATGTGGCTGAAACGCTTCTGGAGTATGTCAGCTCTTCCTCTTCCGCGCGGCCACAATCTTTTCATTCTTGGACCATCATCGACGACGGCGTGACTTACATAGAGCGTGTCAACATTGAGACCAAAATTGTTTTCAGCATTTGCCACAGCAGATCTTAAGACTTTGGATACGATTCTTGCTGCTTTCTTGGGAGAGAATTCCAGTATCTGGAAAGCCTCTCCAACGCTCTTACCTCTGATAGCGTTAACGACGGCTCTTGCCTTTCTGGGAGAAATTCTGATATATCTTGCAACTGCTCTAGCTTCGATCTTTGGTTGCGCCTGTTCCTGTTCTTTCCTGTTTCTATGAAAGACAGATCGTTTTGGCCTTGTTGGAACTTCGGGCATAACGAGATCCCTCCTCATTTGACTTGACCTTTCTTGGACTTCTTATCGGCATGCCCACCGAAACGTCTGGTGGGGGAGAATTCTCCAAGCCTATGACCGATCATATTTTCCGTGATGTAAACCGGTATGTGTTTCATACCGTTATAAACAGCTATTGTATGACCAATCATCTCTGGAACCACCATGGATGCACGGCTCCACGTCTTTATGGGTTTCTTTTCACCTTTTTCATTCATTTCCTTTATTTTCTTTAAGAGTTTAGGGTGTACGTAAGGACCCTTTTTCTTAGACCGAGACATTCATTGCACCCCCTGCTTATTTCTGTTTCCTTCGCTTGACGATTAACTTGTCGGAAGGTTTCTTTGATTTTCTGGTTTTGTACCCTTTGGCAGGAATACCCCAGGGGCTTTGAGGAATATGACCTTTCGATCTTCCTTCACCACCACCCATTGGATGGTCGACCGGGTTCATGGTCATACCCCTTACGGTAGGACGAATTCCAAGCCATCTTTTGCGACCGGCCTTACCGTGTACCTCATTGGAATGATCTTCGTTTCCTACCATACCAATGGTCGCCATACAGGTTACAAGTACTTTCCTGAGTTCACCTGAGGGCATTCTCAAGAGAGCATAGCGACCTTCCTTTGCCATGAGCTGGGCGTAGGTGCCGGCAGACCTGGCAATCTGACCGCCTTTACCGGGTATAAACTCTATGTTGTGAACAATAGTCCCAACAGGAATATTGGCAAGAGGTAGAGCGTTGCCAACGGTTATTTCGGCATCAGGTCCATTCATTATAGTGTCGCCAACTTTCAGCCTTTGGGTGCGAGAATATATCTTTTTTCACCATCAGCATAAACAAGAAGAGCTATTCTCGCTGTTCTGTTGGGGTCATATTCTATTGAAGCAACGCGTGCTGGAATACCAAATTTATTTCTCTTGAAATCAATGATTCGATACATTCTCTTATGACCGCCACCCTGATGTCTTACGGTTACGTGGCCGTGATGGTTGCGTCCTGCCTTCTTCTTAAGAGGAACGAGAAGAGACTTTTCGGGTTCGGTTTTTGTTATTTCACTGTAATCAGGGATCAGCATGAATCTTCTTCCCGGGGTGACTGGTTTGAACTTCTTGAGACCCATTATCTATCACCTCTCATCAGTGTTGCCCTTCAAGTTCTTTTATTCGGTAACCTTCTACGAGTGT
This sequence comes from Kosmotoga sp. DU53, assembly GCF_001639905.1. NCBI lineage: Bacteria > Thermotogati > Thermotogota > Thermotogae > Kosmotogales > Kosmotogaceae > Kosmotoga > Kosmotoga sp. DU53. The sequence continues at coordinate 82,567 of NZ_JGCK01000071.1, forward strand.
TACCACAGCTTTTTTCCAGGATCTCGTTCTGCCAACAGCGATACCTCTTCTTTTTGGTTTGGGCTTAACGTTTATGACATTGATCTTTTCTACCTTAACATTGAAGATCTTTTCAATGGCTTCTTTTATGAGGTGCTTGCTGGCATCCCTGTGAACTTCAAAGGTGTACTTGTTGTATTCTTCTCCGGAGAAAGACTTCTCCGTTATTATTGGCCTTATAAGGACATCGTTAAGAGTAAGTTTAGGATTAGCCATCAACCAAGCACCTCCTCGATCTTGCGGACAAGATCAACGGTAAAAACAATCTTCTCGTGGTTAAGAATGTCGAAGACATTCAGCCCATCTATATTAGACGATCTACCGTTCACAAGGTTACCGGGGTTGTCAGCGATGATGACTTTCACTCCGGGTATGTTTCTTCCCGAGAGTTTAACGTTTTCGTACTCGTCGCGCTTCCATGGAAGGATGAAAAGAACTTTCTTAGCGTCGCTGAGTCCAAGATTTTTCACTATCTCTCTCATTTGTTTTGTCTTTGGTCTATCTAATTTAATGTCATCAACGACTACAAGATTACCTTCCTTGAACCTTAGGCTCAGGGCTGATTTCAAAGCTAGCTTTTTCATCTTTTTGTTCAGCTTCTTTGACCAGTCTTTAGGTTTTGGACCATGAATTACTCCACCGTGCCTCCAGAGTGGATTTCTGATCGAGCCAGTTCTAGCTCTCCCAGTGTGCTTCTGTGGCCACGGTTTCCTTCCACCACCGCTTACCTCTGATCTTGTCTTTGCTTTCGCTGTTCCGGCACGTCTGTTTGCCAGTTGCATATCAACGTACCTGAACATAACATCGTAATTCGGTTCGATATTGAAGATAGAATCTTTCAACTCAACGGTCCCGATTTTGTTTCCCGTAACATTCAGGACATCTGTCTGGGCCATTTCTCAAAAACCTCCTTCTGGCTTCATTTTCGGGGCCTTTTAGCGGCTCTTATAATCACAAGCCCGCCCCTCGCTCCTGGGACTGCGCCATGAATGGCAATGAGCCCATTTTCTGCATCGACTTTTACCACTTTCACATTGAGAACAGTAACTCTCTCGTTTCCGTAACGTCCTGGCATCTTTTTACCTTTCCAGATCTTAGCGGGTTCGGTATGGTTACCAACAGAACCGAGTTCTCTGTGGAATTTAGATCCGTGTGTGACTTCACCGCCTCCAAAGTTCCAGCGTTTCATAGCACCGGTGAAGCCTCTACCTTTGGTCCAACCTGTAACATCGACGAGTTCACCTTCTTTGAATATTCCAGCATCGATGACGTCTCCAACGTTGTACTCATCCGGATTTTCCACTCTTATTTCTTTGAGTATTCTGTGGGGTTTGACTTTAGCTGCCTCGAATTTTTTGAGTATAGGTTTCGTTAAGAGTTTCTTTGCTCTCTCGGGTGAGAGCTCTTCAAAACCGAGCTGGATAGCGTTGTACTCTCCACCAGCGGCAGTTTTCTTCTGAACGACCGTACAGGGTCCCGCCTTTATTACTGTAACACCGAGTGCTTTTCCATCTTCGTAAATAGTGGTCATTCCAAGTTTTCTGCCGATTATTCCTTTCATCTAATACACCTCCAAGAACCTTATCAAAGCTTGATCTCTACGTCCACTCCTGCGGGAAGGTCCACTTTCATAAGAGAATCAATTGTTTTGGGAGTGGGATCGATTATTTCTATAAGTCTCTTATGCACAAGTTTTTCGAACTGTTCCCTTGCGTCTTTGTATTTATGCGGCGACGTGAGAACAGTGTAGAGTGTTCTTTCCGTCGGCAATGGAATAGGCCCTGAGACCTTCGCATTGGTCATTTTTACAGCTTCAACAATTTTTTTAGCGGACGCATCCAGGAGTCTATGGTCATAAGCCTTGAGGCGAATCCTGATTTTTTGTTTGGCCATGCCTTTTGATTCCCTCCTTCACAGATAAAGGGAGGGAAGTTCCCTCCCCTCAACTTAGATTACTCGATAATTTCGCTGACAACACCAGCGCCGACGGTTCTTCCGCCTTCACGAACAGCAAATCTCATACCTTTTTCGATAGCGACAGGGTAAATGAGCTCAACTGTCATAACGACGTTATCACCAGGCATAACCATTTCGACACCCTCTGGGAGATCAACGAGTTCACCAGTGACGTCAGCCGTTCTGATGTAGAACTGCGGTCTGTATCCTTTGGTGAAAGGAGTATGCCTTCCGCCTTCTTCTTTCTTCAAAACGTAAATGTTAGCCTTGAATTTCTTATGTGGAGTGATTGAACCAGGTTTTGCAAGAACCTGACCTCTTTTGACCTCGTCTTTACCAACGCCTCTGAGCAGACATCCAACGTTGTCACCTGCAACACCTTCGTCGAGGAGTTTTCTGAACATTTCAACACCGGTAACAACCGTTTTTCTAACCTCGTAGGAAAGTCCAACTATTTCAACTTCATCACCGACATGGATTACGCCACGTTCGATTCTTCCGGTAACAACTGTACCTCTTCCGGTGATGGAGAAGATATCTTCGATAGGCATGAGGAATGGTTTGTCGGTTTCTCTCTGGGGCTCAGGAACGTAATTGTCAACAGCGTCCATGAGTTCGTAGATTTTCTGGACCCATGGGTCATCAGGATTATCAGCTTCAAGAGCCATGAGAGCAGATCCTTTTATAACAGGGACCTCGTCACCAGGGAACTCGTATTTGCTGAGAAGGTCTCTAACTTCTTCTTCAACGAGTTCAACGAGTTCTTCGTCGTCAACCATGTCAACTTTGTTTATGAAGACGACCATGGCAGGAACATTAACCTGTCTAGCGAGAAGAACATGCTCTCTGGTCTGTGGCATGACACCGTCGGTAGCTGCAACAACAAGAATAGCACCATCCATCTGAGCAGCACCGGTGATCATGTTCTTAATGTAGTCGGCGTGCCCAGGACAGTCAATGTGGGCGTAATGTCTCTTTTCGGTTTCATACTCAACATGAGTAACGTTGATTGTGATACCTCTGGCCTTTTCTTCAGGAGCCTTGTCGATAGCATCGAATGGTGTGAAATCAGCAAACCCCTTATAGGCGAGAGCTTTTGTTATGGCTGCTGTCAATGTGGTTTTACCGTGGTCAATGTGTCCGATTGTACCAATGTTAAGATGTGGTTTTGTTCGTTCAAATTTTTCCTTAGCCATTTCTTTCCCTCCTTTTGGAAGTGGTTATAGGTTTATTCTCCAAAGATTTTTTTCACTATTTTTTCCGGTACTTCAGCGTAATGCGAGAACTGGATTACGTAACTTGCCCTACCTTGCGACAGTGACCTTATAACTGTTGCATATCCAAAGAGCTCTGAGAGCGGAACATGTGCTCTTATTACTCTCAAGCCCGCACGAGTCTCAAAACCTTCTATACGCGCCCTTCTGGAATTCAGATCGGCTACGATGTCACCTGTGTACTCTTCCGGTGTTGTGATCTCGACTTCCATTATAGGTTCGAGAAGTACCGGGGCTCCTTTTCTTGCCGCCTCTTTAAAAGCCATAGAAGCGGCTATTTTGAAAGCCATCTCCGATGAATCAACCTCGTGGAATGAACCATCGAGAAGCTCCGCCTTGATATTTACCATAGGATAACCCGCCAGGACTCCGGACTGCATAGCTTCTTTTATGCCGCTTTCGATGGCCGGAATGAATTCTTTCGGTATTACACCACCGGCTGTTTTGTCTTCAAAAACGAGACCTTTAGCTGATTCAACCGGACTGACTTTAATCACAACATGTCCGTACTGTCCTCTACCTCCGGATTGCCTGATGTACTTTCCTTCAGCTATTGATTCATTGCGTATTGTTTCACGGTACGCAACCTGCGGGTGACCAACCCTAACATGAACCCCAAACTCTCTCTTTATTCTTTCAACGATAACCTCCAAATGCAATTCACCCATACCGGAGATTATCGTCTCGTTGGTTTCAGGATCTATGTTTACCTTTAGTGATGGGTCTTCTTCTGTGAGTGCCTGCAATGCTTTAGAAAGTTTCGCTAAATCATCTTTTGTCATCGCTTCTACAGCTAGAGAAATAACCGGCTCGGGGAATTCTATGTTTTCAAGTAATACCTTGAAACCTTCAGAAGCTATGGTTTCACCGGTCATGGTGTTTTTAAGGCCTACCATAGCAACAATATCACCGGTTCGAACATAGTCCACTTCCTCACGCTGATCAGCATGCATAAAGAGTAATCTTGCGACACGTTCCCTTTTTCCTTTGTTGACATTATAGATGTAGCTTCCTTTTTGGAGTGAACCTGAATAAACTCTAACAAAGGTTACTTTTCCAACGAAAGGATCCACCATGATTTTAAAAGCAAGACCAACAAAGGGTCCGCTTTCGTCGGGGTTGATAGCTACTTTCTCATTTGTGTCTGGATTCCAGCCTTCGACAGGCGGGAGATCCAGCGGTGATGGAAGATAGTCAACGATCGCATCCAGGAGAGGCTGAACCCCTTTGTTTCTAAATGCAGACCCACAGAGTACGGGAACTATTTTGTTGTTGAGAGTTCCCTTTCTTATCGCTTTTACTATTCGCTCGGGAGGGATTTCTTCACCTTGAATATAAAGCTCCATGAGTTCTTCATCGAACTCAGCGACGTGCATAATAAGTTCTTCCCGAGCCTCTTCAGCTTTATCAATGAGCTCTTCCGGGATATCTTCAAACCCGTATTCTGTACCATCCTCGTTGTACCAGCGGACCGTTTTCATACGGACGAGATCAATTACGCCAGCAAATTCAGATTCAGCACCGATAGGTAGCTGTACAGGAACAGGATTGGCGTTGAGTTTGTCGATCATGCTTTGTACGGCTGCCTCAAAGTTGGCACCTATTTTGTCCATTTTGTTCATGAACGCAATTCTCGGGACACCGTACTTGTCGGCTTGTCGCCATACAGTCTCCGATTGGGGTTCAACGCCTGCTGAGACGTCAAAGACCGCAACAGCACCGTCAAGAACTCTGAGGGAGCGTTCAACCTCGACGGTAAAGTCAACGTGCCCGGGTGTATCAATGATGTTTATTCTGTGGTCGCGCCAGAAACAGGTAGTGGCAGCCGATGTGATAGTAATGCCTCGCTCTTTTTCCTGGTCCATCCAATCCATTGTAGCGGTACCTTCATCGACGCTGCCTAACTTGTACTTTCGCCCGGTATAGTACAGAATACGCTCGGTTGTGGTCGTTTTTCCCGCATCAATGTGAGCCATTATTCCTATGTTTCTAACTGCGTCTAATCTTGTTAGCCTCTCCTTCACGATCTATCCTCCTGTAAAACTAAGCTCACCACCTGAAGTGAGCGTAAGCCTTTCCGGCTTCAGCCATTCTGTGAACGTCTTCTCTCTTTTTGACAGCAACACCGGTACCGTTGTAAGCGTCAATCAGTTCAAGAGCCAGACGTTCGCTTGTTGGCCTCCCAGACTTTGCACGTGCGGCAGCTACAATCCATCTAAGGGCAAGAGAAAGTGCTCTGTCTTCAGGAACCTCAAAGGGGATCTGGTATGTAGCACCACCGACACGTCTTGGCCTAACCTCAAGCAAGGGTTTAACGTTGTTAATAGCCTTTTTGAATGCTTCCATTGGTGGTTGTTTTGTTTTTTCAGAAAGCATTTCAAGAGCCTTATAAACTATCTTCTCCGCTTTGCTCTTTTTTCCATCTTTCATTACTCTGTTGATTAACTTGGTAACAAGGACATCATTGTATATTGGGTCTGGAGCGACTTCACGTTTGACTGCCCTTCTTCTCCTCATATCACGGTTACCTCCTTATTTCTTTGGCTTCTTCGCTCCATAGCGGCTTCGGGATTGTCTTCTGTTTGCGACACCTTCAGCATCAAGAGCGCCTCTGATGATCTTGTACCTAACACCGGGTAAGTCTTTAACTCTTCCGCCTCTAACGAGAACAACAGAGTGTTCCTGAAGGTTATGTCCCTCACCCGGAATATAGGCGGTAACCTCAGTACCATTTGACAGTCTTACCCTTGCGATCTTTCTGAGAGCTGAGTTGGGTTTTTTCGGGGTCATTGTAGAGACCCTAACACACACCCCACGCTTCTGTGGGTTGTTCTCCAAAGCTGGGGATTTGGACTTCTTTTTAAGTCTCTTTCTACCGTGTCTGATTAATTGATTGATTGTCGGCATTAGGTCTTAGTTCCCCTCCTTTCAAGGATATGCCAAAGCCAATTTTACAATGGACTTCCGTTGCTGTCAATCGTAAGAACATTACCGGGACGTAAGTGATGAGAATTTTACAGGAAGTTCACAGAACTGCCATCGGAAAGTTTCTCTACTTCCGGATGGTTTCACTAAGTCGCAGGAAGTCAATTGCCGGTTTGAAAAATGTGGAGAAGTTCCAAAAAAACGAAGCTTTGATCCGAATTCCCGGTCTTGAGTTTCTCATCAAGCTTTTGAAGCTCTATAAGAACTTTGTTGAGCTTTTTGGAAGAGAAATATTTAAGAGTGTTTACAGATGTTTCAGTGGAACCTGAAAAGGAGAATCCCATAAGCCTCGCGGTTCTTCCTAAAGCAATACCGGTGGTTTTTGAAATCGATTGTATTTCTTTCCAATCAGGAGTATGTATGCTGGAAGTTTCTTCTTTCAATCTGCCTATATCAATCAATATACCAGTAACAACGCTTAAAAAAATAGAAAAGTTGACCGCTAAATCTTGTAGCTTCTCGAATAATCCATTATGCTGGCCGGTAATGGTTTTTATTGCGAGTAGTTCGAGGTTTATTCTGTTTGATACAAAAGAGTATTTGAGAATATCTTCGTGAGTGATGGTTTTGCCGAGGGATTTTAACTTTTTAAGCTCTGAATATATCAACATCTCATCGGGACCACTATTTTGGAATAATGTTGATATAGCTCTTTTTTCAATCATCACACCTAGTTTGCGGGCAATTTTGTCAATATGGGTGTGCCAATCCTTCGGTTTCCATGGTTGAGGACGGGAAAAATTCAGAGTCTTACATTCAAGATCGTAAGTTTTATTGGTTTCCAGGAAAACCTCGCTTTTAATCTGGATTCTTTTAAGCAAATCAATAACCATTTCTTTTTCAGGTTTTCTCCATTTATCGAAATCTATTATACGAACCGCTTCAATCCCTCCGAAAAGGGAGTTTGAAGAGAATAAACGTTTCAATTTTTCGAGTTTATCATCGTCCTGTGGCCAGAGCACTACATGTTTTTTTGCTTTTTCTTCAATGAATAGCCTTTTCAATACTTCGCTATTACCTTTAAGACAATACAGCAATTATCATTCACTCTCCCTTACTGAAAGCCAGACCTCCATTTTATATGGAGGATCTATGAATTTTTCTCCGGGGGCTGGTATTTGTGAAACAACTTTTCCCGTGCCGTGAACCTCTACCTTGCTTATGCCAAAGAGCCTGGATATTTCCATTACATCATGTAAAGTATAACCTAAAAGATTCGGCATCTTCCACGGGTATATGGGAACGATCTTATTCTTTTCGTTATCGGGGAAGTATAATTTTTTAACTATTGAGGAAAACACAGGACCTGCTACGGTACCACCGTAATACTCACCAGCTTTAGGGTTTTCAATTAGTACTAACAAAGAATATTTCGGATCATCTGCCGGAAAATATCCCCAGAAAAGCGAATTAAACTCAGTTGAACTGTATCCTTCTGAAGTAGCTCTTTGGGCAGTTCCAGTTTTGCCAGCCACCTTTATTCCTTCAACCTGTGCCCTTATCCCGGTACCGCTTGCGACAACTGATTCCAGAACAGGGCGTATCATTTCGACTATATAAGGCGGAAAAAGAGACTTTTCTATCTTTGGTTCAATTTTTACTATCTCGTGTTCTTCACCAAGCGCCTTAACGAAAGAGGGAACCAACAGGTACCCACCCGAAGGATATACATTCAATGCTCTAATAAGTTGAAAAGCGTTTACTGCAATACCCTGTCCTATTGCAAACTGGTAGGGTGATATAAGTGACCATTTGTTTGGTTTGGGAAGAATTCCTTTTGTTTCGCCAGGAAGATCGATGCCGGTTGGTCTTCCAAAACCTGCCTCCAGAAGTTTGTTATATATTTCATATTTTCCGAGGTTATCAAGCAAGCGTTGTGCTACCTGAACGGTTGCGACGTTACAGGAGTTTCTTATGGCATCCTTAAAAGTTTCGATACCGTGTTTTTCACCTTCTGTATCCCTGATTATTATATCTAATCCTTCTACTGGTTGGATTTTTCCCTCGCACAAGAAGGTTGATTCTTCGGTGATAGATTCAGTGCTCAAAGCGAGGCCGTATATTATAGGTTTCACCGTTGAACCAGGCTCGAAGATCCCGAGGAGTCCCCTATCCCATTGATATGTCTGAGCGTAGGCGATGATCCTTCCAGTTTTCGCTTCCATCAGGATAACAAGGCCGCCATCGGCTTTGTTTTTTCTGACTGCCTCTTTGAGTTCCTGATATACAAGCTTTTGCACATCTATATCTATTGATAAGAAGACATCGTTTCCGTTTACAGGAGAAAATTTTTCAGATCCATAGAACGTTCTGAGTATGTAGCCATCTTTCTTTCCTTTCAATACGTGGTCATATTTTTTCTCTATTCCATTAATTGGACTTTTGCCACTGTCTAATTTTCCGATAATTTTGTCGAGACCGAACTCCCCGAAATAGTGGCGTTCTGTTGAAATCTCTATTGAAATAAATTTTCTGGTTCTTTGATTGAATTTGCGCGAAAGTTCTTTTAGTGTTGGTGATTTTTCTACGAGGAAAAATCGCTCCGAAGAATCCAGAAGGGAAGACAACTTTTCCGGAGGAATATCAAAATTTTCAGATAGCGAAGAGAGAACTTCAGAGATTTCTCTTTCAGATGCAGTCTCTTTCAAATAACCAAGGTCAAGCCAGGCTTCGTAGATCAAAGAATCGCTGGCTAACAATCTTCCTTTGGCATCATAAATGGAACCTCTTAATGCAGGCAAACGATTAACTTTAACAACGGTTGGAATATCTGCATTTGAGAGCAACGCACACTTTATAACTCTGATGCTGAAAATCAGAGTTACCAGCAGAACCGCTATAAAGACAATAATAGTTCGTCTAACGAGATTGTTGATTTTGCCAGCACCTCGCTACCGGGGATATTTACTTTTCCGCTTTCATTCCCGCAACAGTTTCCAGAAAAGCAATTTCTCTCGTCATATCTTCCAGACGAGATTCTAAGAACACTGTTTTGTGTTCTTTTATAGATGCGATTTCACCGAGCTTATCAGCTTCGTTACCGAAATAGAGAGGTAATGCGATGGAAACCGCTACGGAAAGAAAAATAACAAAAACTTCCAGTGCCAGCAGAAGACTCCTGACACCACTGATTTCCAGCGTTCTTTCATGAACACTGGCCCTTACCGCTCTCCGCTTCGCTGTAATGCTTTGCACGAGATGTTCCTCCCTTCAGATCCGCTCCGCTGCCCTAAGTTTCGCACTCCTTGCGCGAGGATTTTCACTCACTTCTTCGACAGACGGTACAACAGGTTTCCTGGTCAAAATTTTTAAGGTGACACCATCTTGTTCCCGGAAAAAATGTTTGACCGTCCTGTCTTCGAGCGAATGAAACGAAATAATAACGATCCTTCCACCAGGTTTCAGGTAGTTTGGAAACTTCTCAAGAGCTGTTCTCAAACCTTTGAGTTCGCCGTTGACCTCAATTCTGATAGCTTGAAAGGTTCTGGTGGCATAATGCCTTTTTCTCCTGAATCGCTCCTGTGGAGGTAGTGCTGCTTTAATGGCTTCCACAAGCTGAATGGTTGTTTGAATCGGTCTCCGCTCAACTATCTTCCTCGCAATTCTCCTGGCATAACGTTTTTCTTCACCATACTCAAAAATGATCCTTGCGAGTTCTTTCTCGGGATAGCTGTTAACGACATCTGCAGCTGTGACTGAACCCGATAGACTCATTCTCATATCCAGAGGTTCATCAATCTCGTACGAAAAACCGCGACCTTTAGCCTTTAACTGATAAGTCGAAACCCCGATGTCCAGGAGAAATCCATCCACTTTATCGACCGCTAAACTTTCAAGGACCAAGTCGAAATCAACATAAGACACGTTGAACAACTCTACGTTCTCCTTAAACTCTTTCAGGTTCTGCTCCGCTATTGCTAGAACCTCTTCATCGATATCAAGACCTATTACTTTACATTTGCCTGACGTTGCTTCAATTATTGCTTTTGTATGCCCACCTTCGCCGAGCGTGCCGTCCACATAAACTCCATTATAGGTAGGACGCAAATAATGGAGCGTTTCCTGGACCATCACGCTCCGGTGAGACTCATTGTACTGTCTTTGCAATGTGATCCTCTCCGCTCAATCAAAATGATATCATTTTTATGTCTTCAATGTCAAATTTTGAGAAAAAATTCTTGCTATTCTTTGTCTTCATCAATTGACGCAAAAAACAGAAGTTCTTTTTCAATGAAATCATCTATGTATCCATCCATGACAGCCTGGACGTCTCCTGTTTCGTAATTGGTTCTGTGGTCTTTTACCATGGTATAAGGCTGGAAAACATAGGACCGTATCTGATTGCCCCACGCGATGTCTTTTTGCTCACCCATCAATTTCATTTTTTCTTGACGCTTCTTTTCTAATTCCAGCTCAAACAATTTTGCTTTAAGAATTTTCATTGCGGTTGCTTTGTTCTGATGCTGTGAGCGTTCGTTTTGACAGGTAACAACTATTCCCGTTGGAATATGGGTAATTCTCACCGCGGATTCCGTTCGATTGACATGTTGCCCGCCGGCTCCACCAGCACGATAGGTATCGATTTTGAGATCCTCAGGTCTGATATCTATCTCCACATCGTCGTCCATTTCAGGGAAGACACTCACAGAAGCGAATGAAGTGTGTCTTCTGTGGTTAGCGTCAAAGGGTGATATCCTTACGAGCCTGTGAACTCCCGCTTCATATTTCAATTTTCCATAAGCATAAGGGCCGGCTATATTTATAGTGGCACTCTTTATTCCAGCTTCTTCGCCTGGCTGTTCTTCTATAGTAGTTACTTTGTAATTATTACGCTCAGCCCAGCGTATGTACATTCTTAATAGCATGGAAGCCCAATCCTGAGATTCTGTTCCACCAGCTCCCGGATGAACTGACAAATAAGCATTGTAAGCATCATAAGGACTACTCAATAAGATATTTAGTTCGAACTCTTTTACCATATCTTCAGCTTCTTTCAGAAGCTCGTTGAGGTTTTCAAGATAGCTTTCGTCTTCTTCTGAGAGTTCAACGGCGATATCTATGTTTTCAAACAGTTCCTGGACTTTATTGAGTAAATCGAGCTGACTTCTTAAAGCTTGAGCCTGTTGTCCGAGTTTTCCTGCACGCCGCTGGTCCGACCAAACGGACGGGTCGGAAAGCTCTTTTTCTATCCGGGAAAGCTTTTCTTTTATCTTATCCACGTCAACGGTTGTTTTTATATTTTCAAATTTGTCTCTCAGTTCCTGGATTCTGGCGTTTGTTTCATAACTTAACATTGTTGGTTCCCACCATCCTTCAACGTTTTACTTTGAATCTTCTGCTATGAGTACCGTGCTTTTTCTCTTTAGAACGTTTACCGCCATCTTTTTTGAGGGCAGAAAATTCATTATGAACGAAATTCAACTTTTGTAGCTCTTTCTGCGCTTTCTCTTCTTGTTTTTTCGCTATCTATTCTGATCAATCTTACCAGTACGCTGACAATGTCATCGTACAACGAATCGACCATTTCTTCAAACAATATATAGGATTCTTTTTTGAATTCTATCACAGGATCCTTTTGTCCGTAAGCCCTTAAACCCACCGAGTCCTTCAAATGTTCTATTGCTTCCAGGTGTTTTCTCCAGCGTTCATCTATCATGCGAAGCATTAAATATTTCAGCACATTGGGGAACTCATCGCCAAAGGCTTTTTTCTTTTCTTCATACTCTTTTTTCAGGTTTTCTATGAGTATATTGGTTAACTCTTCAGGTTTTTTGCAGCTTTTAACACCTTCCAGGATTCGTTCAGGTAGAAAGCCGAAGGAAGTTTTTATCTCTTCATATGCGGGAACAGTTTCCCAATTTTCTGTTCTGCGAGTAACCGTATCCTCTATGATTTCATGGATATGTTTATCGATGTCTTCACCTCTAAGGAGCCAATCCCTGTGGGCGTAAATAGCACTCCTTTGTTTATCTACAACAGAGTCTAGCTCGTAAAGGCGTTTTCGTATTGAGAAATGAATACCTTCGATTTTTTTCTGAGCGGAGTTGATTATTCTACTCAGCAATGGATGTTCGATTGGTTCACCTTTTTCTATTTTGAGGGTGTCCATAATACCTTTGAGCTTTTCTCCGCCAAAAAGACGAATCAAGTCATCTTCGAGGGATAGGAAGAACCTCGATTCTCCGGGATCCCCTTGCCTTCCGGAACGACCGATGAGCTGGTTGTCTATTCTTCGACTTTCATGACGCTCCGTTCCAAGAACGAATAATCCGCCAAGTTCTTTGACACCCTCACCAAGCTTTATATCGGTTCCTCTACCGGCCATATTCGTAGCGATGGTTACAGTACCTTTTTCACCAGCTTTGGCTACTATTTCTGCTTCTCTTTCGTGGTGCTTGGCATTTAAGACTTCATGTGGAATGCCTTTTTTTCTAAGCAAAGAGCTCAGATATTCACTCTTTTCTATAGAAGTTGTTCCAACAAGAACAGGTTGGCCTTTCTTATAGCGTTTTTCTATTTCCTCAACAATAGCAGCGTATTTTTCTTCTACAGTACGGAAGACGAGATCATCTTTGTCTTTTCTGAGAACTGGTTTGTTTGTCGGTATAACCACTACCTCACAACCGTATATTGATACGAATTCGGCTTCTTCGGTAGCAGCCGTTCCTGTCATCCCCGCGAGTTTTTCATACATCTTGAAGTAGTTCTGGAAGGTGATAGTGGCATAAGTAATGCTTTCTTCTTTTATCTTGACATTTTCTTTTGCTTCGATGGCTTGGTGCAATCCTTCACTGTAACGTCTTCCTGGAAGAAGTCTTCCGGTGAATTCGTCGACGATAATGACTTCCCCGTTGGATACGATGTAATCCACATCTTTTTTAAAAAGAGTTCGGGCTTTTAAGGCATTCAAAAGATGGAAAAGGTAAGTATAATTATTTGGGTCGTAGAGATTATCAATCCCGAAGAGTCTCTCGGCTTTTTCTATTCCTTTATCGGTAAGACTGACCGTTTTTTCTTTTTCATTTACGATAAAATCTTCATTTTCCACAAAGCGTCTGGCATAGAAGGCGGATTTTCTGTATAGTTCTGAAGATGCCTCTGCTGGTCCCGAAATGATCAGAGGTGTTCTGGCTTCGTCTATCAAGATGCTATCAGCTTCGTCAACGATAACGTAGTAGTGGTCTCTTTGCACTTTTTGTTCTAATGAGTAGACAAGATTATCGCGCAAATAATCGAATCCAAATTCGTTGGCAGTACCGTAAGTTACATCGGATTGATAGGCTTTTTTTCGATCTGATGTATCCATGGATGATTGTATGTATCCAACGGTTAATCCTAGATATTCATAGACTGGTCCCATCCACGCCGCATCTCTTCTTGCCAGGTAGTCGTTGACTGTGGCGAGTTGAACGTTTTTCCCGGTCAAGGCGTTCAGATAGAGGGGCATGGTTGCTACCAGGGTTTTTCCTTCTCCGGTTTTCATTTCGGCTATCTTTCCCTCGTGGAGAGCTATGGCGCCCATTACCTGGACGTCAAAATGCCTCATACCAACCGTTCTTCTGGCACTTTCACGAACAAGAGCAAAAGCTTCAGGCAAAAGATTATCCAATGGTTCTCCCTTTTTTATCCTCTCTTTTAATTCACGGGTCTTCTGAGGAAATTTTTCTGCCGGGTATTCCCTGACTTCTTTTTCCAGAGCATTCACTTTTTTTACAATGGAATCGTATCTTTTCAAAGTTCTTTTGTTCTTGTCGAAAAGCTTTCCTAAAATTTTCATAATTCACCTCAATATATTCTCAGCGTGTGTATGAATGTTCCAGAAGAATCCACAGTTTCCTGATAGAGTATAGCTGAATCAACATTTAGACCGAGAATGTAGCTAAAGAGTTCCCCGAGATTCACGAAGATCTCAGCTATGTCTTCTGTCATGCCAAGATGTTTTAAAAAGGTATACTGTGGATCTTTAGTAAGGACTTTCCCGTTTTCTAGTCTTGAGAAATACTCGTTGGAATCCAGGGTTGTAACCACCAATTTTGAAGGTTGGAATATAAAATACAGTGTTTCGAAGAAATTTTCGAGCTTGAAGATTTCGATTTCATTATCTTCGAATCTTTCAGCTCCCCACTCCAGCAAGCGTTCCTTCTCTTTTTCCAGTTGTTCTGAGATGTTGAATTCCAGATTAATAACCGGGGAAGATTCCTCTGTGATAAGATCACCGTAAACTCTGACATAGCCGGTGCTCTTCATTGCGATGTCCCCCATAAGTTCTGCGAGTTCTCTATAGGATTCAAGATCCATTTCAAACCAATGGGAAAGTTCTCTTCTCAGGGTTTTAATGCTGTCGTGTGGAAAGGTTACAATAAAGTCTCCAAAAAACGGAGTGTCCAGTCCTTCTTTTCCATCAATTGAGCTTCTAAGGCTATCGAGATCTTCTGGATTTATAAAAAGGGTACTTTGTGAAATCGTAGCGGTCAGGGTGTGTCCTTCAGGTCTTGCAAAAAGAGTGGTGTCTTTTGTTTTGAAAGGTAAATGTAGACCGAAATTTATGTCGAATTTGTCGCTCTGGAAGTACCCGGTTATCCAGTACTGCGTACTCTTTTCTTGAAGTTCTTTAACTTTTTCTGAGACATCCACAAGTCTTTCAACTTTGCCATCATAAGCATCTAAAGCTTTCTTCAGTGATTCGCTGTTGTTCCCAAGAAGCAAGTATTCGTCCTTTATAGAATAAAAGAGTGTGCCTCCATTGCTTCTCAGTTCCCCTATTTTTTCACCAGGTTGTATGATTTTACTTGTATTGCTTAGCTTGGAGATTACCTCCAGAAGGACTTCTGGTTCGCTGCACTTCCAGACGACATAGAAGATCATTCCGTCAGATTTCAAAGTGCTTATAAGATAGAAGGGATCGAAGGTGAGAAGGTCTTCTAAATTCAGAGAGAAGCTTTCGCCAGCTATTAAAACTTCATCGCTTAGAGCCTGGTTAAATACCTGTTCACCGGAAACTCCGGAATCGAGAATGCCTTCGATGGTGCTGGTCATAAGACTTTCAATACCGGCTCCTTCATCTGCAAGATAGGTATAGAAAAAATTTGTGTTTTCTTTCAGAATATCTAGATTTCCTCGAGTGTCCCTCAATAGGAAAAAATATCCTGCACTGGATGGAACGAAATCCAGCGTTTCCTGAGCGATAGTAAAAATTCCAAGGAAAGCGATGAAAATAAAGACCAGGCTTTTTTTCATTTTATTCACCCATCATCTATCTAATATTTTGTTAAATGCTTCCGAAACAACCTCACTTACGATATTTAATTCAAATGAACTATCATTAGTTTTCCATTTACAGTACAGGAGATACTCTATATTCCCGCTTTTCCCTGCTATTGGTGAATAATCAAGCCCACAAACAGAAAAACCAGCATGTTCAAAAGTTTTGATAACTCTTTCGAGGATTTTATCATGAATCTCAGGATCTTTTACTGTTCCTTTTTGTACAAAAGCTGGTCCCGCTTCAAACTGAGGTTTCACAAGTGCAATACATTCTCCTTTTTCACACAACAGTTTTCCGAAAATCTCAACCACTTTTGTCAGCGAGATAAAAGATAGGTCGGCTGTTATCATATCTACATAACCATTCAGCATTTCAACAGATAGGTTTCTTACGTCTGTACCTTCCATTATCTTGACTCTCGGGTTGTTTCTGAGCGAGGCGTGGAGTTGGTTTTTTCCAACGTCAACAGCATACACAATCTTAGCACCTTTTTCCAGAAGCAACTGGGTGAAACCACCGGTTGATGCACCTATGTCACACACGCGCTTCTCTTCAGGATTTACCTGAAAAACCTTTAATGCTTTTTCAAGTTTCAGATAACCTCTCCCAACATAATCTTTGAGGTCATTGATTTCTATTTTGATATCTAAAGGCACTTTTTTCCCGGGTTTCTTAACAATCTTGCCGTTAATCGAAACCTTCCCCTGTTTGATTATATCGCTGGCTCTCGAACGGCTCGAGAAAAAGTTTCTTGCTACAAGCAATTCATCAAGTCTAAGTTTCAAACTCATCAAAAATCACCTTGTGAAGCACCAAGCCATGAGCAGGAGCTGAACTAGGAAGTTTTGATCTGTCCCGTGCTTCAAGGATTTCTTTTGTTTTTTTCGGTTCAATTCCACCAGTTCCAACTCTCATTAAAAGACCTACTATATTTCTCACCATTCTCCTGAGGAAGGAAATACCTTCAACTCTTATTAAAATGATGTTTTTCTGTAGCCTTAAAATCCTTATTCCTGTTATTGTTCTTATGGTGCTTCTGTCGTCATGACCGGTTCTGAAGGATGTAAAATCATGTTCACCGATCAGATATCTTGACGCCTGACGCATACGATTTAAGTCTACCTCATACGGAAACCACCAGAAATACTTCCTTCGAAAAAGATCCGGTTCTTTCGTATTCAGTATGTAATAGTGGTAAATCCTCTTTTTTGCCGCGAACCTTGGACTGAAGTTCGACGGGACTTCATGAATTCTCCGTACATATATGTCATCTGGAAGATTAGCATTTAAAGCATCTTTCATATGTTTGGGGGTTAGCCGGTCAAGGTTCGAGGTGAAGGCTATTACCTGACCGTAAGCATGTACGCCCGTATCGGTTCTACCTGCACCATCAGTTGGAATTTTTGCTTTATGTATTCGCTCAAGGGCTTCTTCAAAAACCCCTTGAACTGTCCTTTTGTTTGGTTGAATCTGGTATCCGAAAAAGTTACTGCCATCGTAAACTACAACCGCTGCAAATCGCTTCATGACTTCACCTCAGACCCCTTCAAAGAAATCCTTCATTTCGGTATAGGTGTAAACTATGGCGGATAAATCCTTTCTCAAACGGTTCAAATCCCCTCCGTAGGTGTTCCACAGTATTTTGGTTACAAAAATCTCCACATACCTCATGAGAAAAACTTCAAGGGATTTCCGATCTCCCTCGACTTCTGACTCTTCAAAGATTTTGATGAGCCAGTTACTGAAAAAATGTTCCTCGAAAGTCATGATGCCCCTTTCGTATTCTTTCAGCATCGTATAAACATCTTCTGTTATTTGTCTTAAAGAGAAAAACTTAGATATTGTCTCGATCGTTTCGAAATCGAAATACGATTCAACCGATTCGGGAAGTTCTGTTGAATATTTGAAATACAACAGATTGACATCACTGTGTTTCCTTTCAAAAGTAATCTTTCTTCTTATAGAACATTCGAGAGAATATGCGCTAAGGCATGTCCAGTACTTCTTTTCTAAAAGCTCCTGTGCCTGTTCTTTAGACCAGGTTGTCATCAGGCCCGTTTTGGTTCGAAAGTCAAAGGTGGCTCTTTTCGGTGAACAATAGGAATTATCATCGTATAGAATGTGTGCGTATCTGTTCATCTTCCAACAATCCTCTCTACCAGATCTGTGAGCTTCTGGAGTTTTTGAGTGCTTTCCTGTTTAGAATTTCCTCTAGTCATCAGATAAAATTTTATTTTTGGTTCTGTTCCAGAAGGTCTGACGATTAGTTTCAAATCTTCTTCAAAGGTTAAGGATATTACGTTGGATTTGGGTAACCCTTTAATCCCTTCTAAGTAATCCTCAAATTTCAGGAGCCTGTGTCCCGCCACTTCTGACGGAGTTTTCTCCCGTAAAGAGTTCATTATGTTCGATATCTTTTCAAGCCCTTCAATTCCTTCGTAAGTGAAATTGAGGAGTTTCTCGTCGTAATAGCCATATTGCCTATAGAGCTCCTCAAGATACTGCCATAGGGTGATCCCGCGTTTTTTTAGAACTGCTGCGACGGTTACAACCAATGCGGAAGCGACAACAGCATCCTTGTCTCTTGCATGCATTCCATAGAGGTAACCATAGCTTTCTTCAAATCCAAAGATAAAGTTCCCGGTTTTCTTTATTATAGATTCCTCAATAAGTTCTCCTATGAATTTGAATCCTGTGAGTGTTTCACGGGTTTCAACGTTGTAGTTAGAAGCTATTGTTTTGGCCATATCAGTGGTAACAATGGTTTTCACTATAAAGGGTTTTTCAGGTAATTTGTTCTTGAGAGTTTCCAGCAGATAGGCGGTGAAAATGACCCCCACCTGATTTCCAGTCAAAGCTTTGTAACCTTCCCGTGTTTTGCATACAACACCCATTCTATCAGCATCTGGATCGGTTGCAATTACAAGGTCTGCGCCTTCTTTTCCGGCATACCTTAGCGCTAACTTAAAAGCCTCAGGATCCTCCGGGTTGGGGTACTTCACCGTTGGAAAATTCCCATCGTGAGTGAACTGTTCTTCCACTTTGATAACCTCGTGTCCTAATTTTTCAAGAACTTTTGTTACGTAATCGCGTCCCGTACCGTGCAAAGGGGTGTAAACAACCTTAAGACTTTCTTTTGCACTGAAAAGTTCTTCCATTAGGTTAATTATATGAGCAGTGTATGAAGATATAACATCTTCAGGTACTGGAGAGATCAATGATGAGTCTTTTTGTATATCATTGAAGAAGTCATTGGCATTGACTTTCGTTATTATCTGATTAGCATATCTGGGAACAGCCTGTGTACCGTCATGGGTATAAACTTTGTATCCATTGTATTCCGGTGGGTTGTGACTCGCGGTTATAACGATTCCTCCACTACATTTTAAAGTTCTCACAGAGTAACTCAGGAGAGGGGTGGGAGCCGGGGCTTCAAATAGATACACCTGAATTTTCTTACCTGAAAGAATATTTGCTGCGGTTTCTGCAAATTCTTTCGACATTTTTCTTGTATCGTACGCGATAACAACGGATGGATCACTGTATTGAGATAGCAACCAATCTGCAAAACCTAAAGTAGCACGAGAAACGGTATGAACGTTCATCCTGTTGGTTCCAGCTCCGATTTTTCCGCGCATACCTCCTGTGCCAAATTCCAGATCTTTGAAAAAGCGTTCTTTAATTTCGTTTTCTGGAAGGCTCTTTAATTCCTGAACAAGTTCAGCCGAAGCATTTTCTAGCCAACGCTGGTATTCCTGAAGTATTTCCTTTTCTGTTCGTATCATATTACTACCACCTTCCAACACCTTTTAGATGATTTATCTCGCCGTTGGATAAAACCTCTATCACGTCAAGACGGGATTCTTCGAATTTTGGTGAAAAGTCTTTTATGTATTTGTAAGCTGCAAGTTCCAGACGCCTTAACTTTGCGCGGTCAACCCTCATTCGTGGTGGAAAATCCGGATTGCCGCCCTTAACTTCCACAAATACTAGTGTCTTTCCTTTCCTTGCGACTATGTCCAGCTCTCCAAAAGAATAGCGAACATTTCTTGCGAGTATTTTGTAACCCTGCTTTTTGAGAAACTTGCTTGCTCTTTCCTCAAATTCTTTTCCTTTTTTAAGAGACATGTCGTCCATTAGTAGATTTTGGGTACCTTAAGGTATCGCCCTTCTTTTTTCGGGAAGAGCTCGATCAGGGAATCAATGTGTTCGAATTTTCTTGCTCTATCTTCCCGAGGAGTCATTGAGTTTTCTATAGGAGATACCATTTCTTCGATATCATCAACATTCACTTCATCGAGAGTCGACATATAGTTTAGGATCTTTTCCAGTTCTTCCATGAGTTTTTTTCGTTCCTCATCCGTTAGTTCAAGTTTTGCAAGATTTTCCAGGTGAGAAATCAGTTTTTTATCAACTTTGATCTTCATTTCTATTCCTCCTCGATGGAGACTTCTCGAAGGTATTTTGCCGCGTGTTCTGGCGGAACGGGATTTATATAGAATCCGGAACCCCATTCGAATCCGGCAACCCGGGTCAATCGTGGAACTATTTCAAGGTGCCAATGATAGTAATTCTTTCCTTCTATACCGGAAAATCCTGAGTGGAGCATAAAATTATAAGGCGGGTTGTCCAGAGCCTTATAGATTCTATAAAGCACTCTTTTTAGCATAGAAGCAAAGCTTTCAACTTCTTTTTCATCTATATCTCCAAAATTATATTGGTGTTTTTTGGGAAGTATCCAGGTTTCGAATGGAAATCTTGCTGCGAAGGGTTCAAAAGCCACAAAATCATCATTCTCTTCCACAAGACGGGTTCCTTCGAGCAGTTCTTGATTAACAATATCACAAAAAACACAGCGTTCCTTGAACCCGAAATAGTCGCGAGCTCCCTCCAGCTCCTCGACAACCCGTTTGGGAATTATCGGGGTTGCTATAAGTTGGCTATGAGGGTGCTGGAGAGAAGCTCCGGCTTCTTTACCGTGGTTTTTGAAGATCAAGACATAACGTATGCGAGGATCATTTTCAAGGGCCTTGAACCTTTCCAGGTATGCCCAGATAACTTCCTGAACCTGTTTTTCAGGCATTAACGCCATACTGGTATCGTGTTCTGGTGTTTCTATAATTACTTCGTGTGCACCAAATCCTCTCATGACATCATACATGCCGTGACCGAATTTTTCCGGTTTTAAGTTAGGATCGAGAGCCGGAAATTTATTTGAAACCACTCTCACCCACCATCCAGGTGAATCTTTTTCAGTGTTTGCGGGACGAAAAGCCATTATTTCCGGTGGAGTGGTGTGTTCGTTACCGTAATCAAAGGGGCAAAAAACGGATTCGGTTTTCTGATCCTGTTGTTTTTTAAAATCGTTTGGTCTTTTGGATCTTTCTGTTGCTATAATTACCCATCTTTTTATTATTGGATCTTTCCTGAGCTCAGGCATTCAAGATATCCCTCCCGGAATTCAACACATGTTTGTATAGTTTTATGTATTCTCTTGCGGATTTATCCCAGGAACAATCGGTATTCATTGCATTCAGCATCAGTTGGTTCCACAGGGTTTTGTTTTCGTAAATCTTGATAGCTTTTTCAACAGCCTCTAAGAGTTTGTCTGGGTTGTATTCCTCAAAACCAAATCCGTTTCCTTCGAGCGTTTCGGGGTTGAATTCTTTTACAGTGTCGCGAAGCCCACCGGTAAAGCGAACTACGGGAATCGTTCCGTATCTCATGGCGAACATCTGCCCCAGGCCACAGGGTTCATAGCGTGACGGCATCAAAAACATATCACTTCCAGCGTAGATCTTTTGAGCAAGATCTACATTGAAGGTAATGTTTGCAGAGACCTTTTCGGGGAACCTTTCACCCAGGGATTTGAACAGTCTTTCGTATCTTTCCTCACCTGTTCCCAATACAACGAATTGAAGATCGTTGCTTAGAATCTTTTCAGCAGCGGCTTCAATAAGATCGAATCCCTTTTGCTCGACCAATCTGGAGATCAAACCAATGACAGGAACATCGATTACGGGAAGCCCGAGTTCTTTCTGTAAGGCTATCTTGTTTTCTTTTTTCTTTTCCAGTGAATTTATATCAAAGTTCACGGGTATTCTCTTATCAGTGGCGGGATTGTATTCTGAATAATCGATCCCATTCAAAATACCGAATAACCTGTCGCTTAAGGCTCTCAAGGTTTCGTCCAATCCAGCACCATATTCCGGAGTTTGAATTTCTTTCGCATAAGTTGGACTAACTGTACTGATAGCGGTTGCGGTAACGATTCCGGTTTTCAGAAAATTAAAAGCACCGTTTTTTACAGCTTTCCCTTCTTGCCAGAGTTTTTCCGGCAAGCCGGTTTTGTAGAAATAACTTTTATCGAATTCTCCCTGATAACCAAGATTGTGGATGGTTAGCAGCGTTTTTGGTTTTCCGTTGTAAAATGCAGAGATGTAAGCTGGAATTAAAGCCGGTTGCCAGTCGTTAACATGCAACAGGTCAGGTTCCAGGGTTTCAGCGAATTTCACCACAGCATCGGAGAAAGCGATGGCTTGAAGTGCCAGATCTGTTCCTTCATAAACTTCGTCGGAATCTATAAGCTGGTCGTTTTTGAAAAGGAAAACAGGAACGCCGCTTCCAGGAAGAGGGGTTTTGTAAATTTCAAAACTGTATTTCTCCGGCAGGTGTTTTGTAGTTATTACAATTCCTGTGTTTTCTATATTGTCAGCTTTCACTTTTTTGTGGAAGGGCATAGCTATCTGTACACTTACACCTTCTTTTTCCAGATACTTAGGCAATGAGCCTGCAACATCAGCAAGTCCGCCAACTTTAGCTAAAGGATAGACCTCGTATGAAACGAACAGGATTTTCACTATCCATCACTCCTATTCTTGAATAAAGGAAAATCATGCGAGAAGACAACCACATCGGCTTTTTCAAATAACTCAAGCATTATCTTAGCGGCTTCATCTTTTCGCATGCCTTTTCGCATTTCGTGATAATGGAACTGTCTATCACAGATATCGCCAGTGAATAAGACGGTACCTGCATTATCAGTCTCAACAAGTAAAGAAACATGCTCTCTTGAGTGGTACGGTGTCTCAATGATCTCTATACAGTCCCAAAGTTTGCCAGATTCAAAGGTGGAAACCCTCTTCCAGCTTTTCATGACTTTATCGTACATCCTTCCGATTATCGTTCCAAAAGCGATGTATTTTCTTGTGGCGTAATTTTTGTGAAGGTGAACGGTGGCATTTGGGAAGAAAATCGAATTAAAAGCGTGATCGAGATGAAAATGTGTGAGTATTATGTCAGTAACCTCATCGGGAGACACTCCAAGTCTGTTTAGTGCGGTTTCAAGCTCTTTCAGAGAAGGATAACCACCTGGATCGACTATCACTGTTTTTTCATCATCGCGCAGCAATGCGGCAGAACTAGATGGTGCATCGATCTTACCGGGAACATAGACGGAACTCCCAGCAAACAGTAAATCGAAGCGCACCTAAATCCCTCCCGATATTGATAAAACAATCAACGAAACAATTATACAGTAAAAGGCAAAACCTCGCAGTTTCCCGTGTAGAACGAATTTTTTCAGAAGCCATAATCCTACAATGCCCGCAAAGAAAGCGGCAATGAATCCAGAGATTGCGTAGGGAGTTTCAGTTGATACCTTTGAAAGTTCAATAATTCCTGCCCCAAAGGTTACAGGCAGGCTCATAAGAAAAGAAAACCTTACAGAATCTTCTCTTGAAAGTCCAAAAAGAAGGGCTGCGAAAACGGTCATACCACTTCTGGATATTCCGGGAAGAATAGCAACTGCTTGAAAAAGACCTATCATCAATGCGGTGTAAATCGTTAAATCGAGGATCTTTTTGTTGCCGTTGAATCTGTCAGCTAATATAAGGAAAAAGGCAGTTACCAGAAGCATCAATGCCGGAAAGACGATACCAGAAAAAGCTTTGTCGATCTGACTTTCGAAACCTAATCCCACAACAACCGCCGGAAGTGTGGCAAACAACAGCAATGCGATCATTTTCCAGGCAGTACGTTGTTCATTTTTCTTGAATACACCACTGATTATTTTCCAGACATCTTTGTATGTGAAAAACAAAACAGCAAAAAAAGTGGCGAGATGTAGTAGTGCAAAAAAAGCTTTGAGAGTTTCCGTTTCTAAATTAAGATTCATCAGTTTTGAAATGACTGTAAGATGACCAGAAGAAGAAACGGGCAAAAACTCGGTGAGCCCTTGAACGATACCGAGGAATGTATATTTCCATAACTCAAGCACAGAATCCCTCCTCTTCTGTTACCGTTTCGAAGCTTATATTGTTGCTTTGAAGAACTTCAACTATCTCTTTCAAATTTGTTTCATCGGTTCGAATTATGACTCTTTTCTTAGATTCGCCTTCTGGAGAGGTAACTATGGACAAGATGTTGATCTCTTTTTCAGCCAGAACATCAACAACTTTTTTCAAAACCCCTGGTTTGTCGTCAAGGAGGAGGGAGATTCTTGATCCTTTTTGATCCATTGCAGTGAACTCCATTAAGGCTTCAAGAATATCGAAAACAGTGAGGACCCCCTTCAGTTTCATATCATGTGAAACAACTGGAATCACGAAATCGTGGCTCTCAATTAGCAGCAAGATAGCATCTTCGATGTAGTCTTCAGCGTAACAGTAATAAGCTGGTTCTTCAAGAAGTTCCTTTATTGGTTTTCCAGGGTCTTCATTCATTAGTTTACTGGCCCTGGTCATTCCCGCGAGTTTTCCTTCGTCATCGTGAGCAACAACGACGGCAACCTCGTAAGTTTCGCATTCTTCAAGAACTTTACCGACAGTATCCTTCTTGTTAAAGGTTGGGTATGCACGATTTATCCATTTCTTCACAAACATATTCTCGCCTCTTTTCCTTTATATTTCTTTGATATGATACAATAATCCAGTAGCGGGGTTCAAGGAAAAAACGGAAGGAAGGGTTAAAAACATGTATCAGTGGATAGTAAAACTATTAGAACTTTCGACCAACTTATTTACAATGTATCGCTGGAACAATCTACCAACGATAATGAGAACCAACGAGGCCCAGAATGCCTTCATTTCTGCTCAGTTCTCCCTTCTGATGTCAGAACTCGCCAACCTTGGCGGTGAAAAAATCAACGAACAAAACCTTTTAAAAAGGATTCTTTTAAAAGAACTTCCTAAATGTGTGCTCTCGGATATTTCTGTGGATACGAAAGTTCTTATAAAGGAATTTGCTCCAGAAAAATGGGACGCTGTTTTCAGCACCGCTGTTGAAGAGGTCGTTTCTATTTTACCAGAAAAAACAAAAAAAGATTTTTCAGAGACAATTCTGAACGCCAGGGACGAATCTCCTGAAGGCAGGATAATCACCGTGGCAGATTTGTTATCTGCAAAGCTCGAAGCGGAGATTCACTCGCGTTTCTTCCCTGAATTTTATGAAGAACCTTTGAGAAGGCTAAAAGAAACACTGAAAGAATTCAATGATTTCCAGCCGTATAAGGCATTGGTAAACAGTGACTGGTTCGAGAATTATAGACGTGCGTTGATTGTGTTACTGAGTGCTGTTAGGTGGAACAGGCTCAACAGAAACGTGAAAACAACCGTTGCGGGACATTCTTTCTATGTGGCAATTTCAGGTTTTCTGCTTGCTTACACGGAGAACCAGAACGGAAATTCGGTGGACCTGGTTGAGGTGGTTAAAAGGACGTTGTTTCATGATATTCCTGAAAGTGTTACCGGCGACATCATAACTCCAACGAAGAAAAAAGTTCCAGGATTTGAGGAAGTTATATCCAGGGTTGAGGAACATATGGTTAATCAAAGGATCTTTGATTCAATGGATTCTGAACTTGTGAAAAAACTAAAGCCCAGAATATTAGATCCTTTTGCTGGAAAAGAGGGAGAAATGGTAAGATCAGCGGATCTGCTGGCAGCCATTGTGGAATGCCTTATGGAAATTGAAACCGGAAACAACCAGCCTGCTTTCAGAAGTGCACTGAACTCCATGTTGGATCAATTGGCTAAATCAGAGTTCTCCAGCGTCAGATTTGTTTCTGAAGATTTTAAATGGGGCCTCAGATGGATGGGAAGATGAACAAATAGGTTTAATATTTATCTATCAGATTTTTTCAAAAAACCTTCGAACCTATCCAGCCCTTTTTTCAGTGTTTCAATTGAGCTCGCATAAGAAAGCCTTATAAATCCTTCGGCGTTGAAAGCGCTACCGGGGATCATTCCCACTTTGGCTTTCTCAAGAAGGGCAATAGCGAAGCTCAGGGAGTCCGGGTACGTTTCAGTCAAATAATCTCTTATGTCAATAAAAAAGTAAAATGCTCCTTTAGGATGAGAGAAGGGCACGCCTATTTTTTTCAACCGAGTTTCTACGTATTCCCTTCTCTTTATGAATTCTTCAAGCATTTCACTTATGTCGACCCCGAAAGCTTTTACAGCGGCATATTGAGTCATGGTATTCACATTGGAAGAAAGATGGCTCTGAATCTTAGCTATCTGTTTTGCGAGGGAGTGTGGAGCAGCCACATAACCAATCCTCCACCCAGTCATAGCATAGGCTTTTGAAAAAGCATTTATCACTGCTGCACGGTCTTTCATTCCTTCGATAGAAGCGATACTGAAGTGCTTTTCATCGAAGGAAAGTTTTTCGTATACTTCATCTGAAATGACGAATATATCCTGGGATTTTGCAAGATTCGCCAGTTCTGTAAGAAGACTCTCTGGATACATTGTTCCGGTCGGGTTGTTTGGAGAATTTATAATCATAGCCCTGGTGCGAGGCGAAATCGCTTTTTCTATGTCTTTGATTTTCGGCAAGAAATCATCTTCCATTTTTGTCCCTACAAAGATAGGAATTCCTCCGCACATTTTAACCTGTGCACCATAACTAACCCAGGCAGGAGCAAAGAGAATCACTTCGTCTCCCGGGTTCAGTATTGCTGAAAGTGTGTTGTAAAGAGCCTGTTTTCCACCGTTGGTTACAATAATTTCGTCTGGAGAATAATTCAGATGGTTTTCCACACGCAGTTTTTCAGAGATTTTTTCTCTCAAAAGAGGTATTCCAGAAGCGTTGGTGTATTTGGTTTTACCTTCTCGCATGGCTTCAACGGCAGCTTCTATTATAGGTTTAGGGGTTGGAAAATCTGGCTCGCCAGCCGTGAGCTTTACCACATCTTCACCCTTTGAAA
Organism: Kosmotoga sp. DU53; assembly: GCF_001639905.1. NCBI lineage: Bacteria > Thermotogati > Thermotogota > Thermotogae > Kosmotogales > Kosmotogaceae > Kosmotoga > Kosmotoga sp. DU53. Next base: position 109,295 of record NZ_JGCK01000071.1, read on the forward strand.
GCATTTCGAGGGCTTTCTGATTGAATTCGAGGGTAACGGATGGTGAAACAGAGGTAATGGAGTTTGAAAATTTCAATCTTGGCACCTCCAGGTTTTGAGCTACATTCTATTCAATGTATCCAATATAACAAGGACAACGTCATTGAAGCTATCCTTCCTGAAGAGCCTTGCTCCTGCTTCTTTTCTGCGTCTGCCTTTGATTATCGCGGAGCAGACAACAAGAAGAATGTCGTTGAGACCATATTGAATGCGTTCGATAACCTCAACCCTGAAGCTGGGAATTGACTCTCTTATCGCTGCCACGGTGGCTTCCACCGCTGCTATGTACTTTTCATCGTCATCTATATCTACAATAGAACTTCCAGTTAGTACCTTTCCATCATCATCCACAGTCACGGTTATCGTAAGTTTTCTTCGATTTGTCTCTATTCTTACTGAAATCAAATTGAACCTTGCGGAAGGAATTACATCGGTACTCTCATAATGGGAGGCAAGACCCTCATCCTCATCTGCTGCTATTTGTGCAACACTAACTATCTTTCTGTCAATTCTAATTCCAGAAGCAGCATAAATAGCCGTTTCAACATCTCTAACGAGCTGTTTTGCAGGCTTCTTAATATCCGCCAGAATGTGAATTTCTTTTGGTTCTCCGTCGCTGTCTATAAGCACCTTTGCTCCTCTGACACCTGGAAGCTTTGATACGATTTCCTCCAACGCGATCTTTCTTTCCATAGTCTAACCCCCTTAGACCGTCATAATATAAATGCTATCAGAAAAGAAATACCAGCAAATATACCAGCGATTGCCAAAAATCTAAATCCTTTTTTGTCATAGCTCTTCGGCTTTTTGCCTTTTCTCATACTTCGCGTTCCTAGCTCAAAATATATAAGGCTGATCAGGAAGGCAACAATAGCCGCAATAAAAAAAGCAGCGGAAACTGCGCGCAATTTCTATTCTCCTTTCGTTAGTGCCCCATCAACCAGAGTTGGTAAAACATTAAACACATTAATTTTAGCACAAAAGGCAACGTCTTTTTCAAATCCAATAGAAACCAATCTGGTACCATGGGAAGAAACCTGAGACAGTACTTGTTCTATTCTTTCAGAGTTCCTAAGGTAAAGGTTTAATGCGATTTTAGCGGCATCTGTGAGTTCCGAAACATGAGAGACCTCGTTGACAATGTATCCTGCACAAAGAGTGTCTTCGAGTGAAGGATGACCATCGGATCCTGCGCAGATAAGTTGCGTGTCTTCACCTAGTTCCAGTATTTTATTTACCACTATTCCTGCATTTAGAAATGAGGCTGTAAAGAGTCTTTCTGATTGCATACTTTTTTTGATAGCAGTTGTACCGTTTGAGGTAGTCAGTATTAACTCGCTACCCTTCTTTAGTTTTAGAAACTCCAGCGGTGAATTCCCAAAGTCAAAGCCCTTTATTTTAACGCTGTTTCTTTCGCCAGCCAGGTAAGCCTTTGGATGAAGTTTCTTAAATACCGCAGCTTCTGAAAGATCGCCAGCGATGTATATTTTTTCAACTCCTGACGCTAGAGCAACAGCAATACTGCTGGTTGCCCTTAAAACGTCGATGACTACCGCAACAGGCGCGGTGATTTCTTCGTATGGTATAAAATGAACGTGAAGCTTCATGTTACCTGTTTTCGATGGCTTTTTTAGTATCCACTTCGAGGTGGAAATAGTAGTTGAGGGTATCAACTACCCAGCCAAAGCGCGAATCGTAATCTAATATGGTAACAGAACAATTCCAGAGATTGAATTTTCTGTGTTGTTGGATAGGTATGTTAAGAACCCTGCAGAGAAGCAGCCTTATCCACAATGCATGAGAAACGATGATTATATTGCTTTCGTCAGACAAAGAAGAAGTAATTGTCTTGAAAGCCCGAACAGCTCTTTTCTGTACCTGATTTAGCGATTCTGTGTCCGGGATCTCAGCATCAGGATTTGTTCGCCATTCCTGAAATTCTTTACCATATTTTTCAAGTATCTCTTCAATCTTCAGTCCGCTCCAGAGATCCATTCTACATTCTCTCAGTTCCTTCATTTTTATAGGGGGTTTTCCGAAGCGTTCACCAATTATCTCCGCGGTTTCTGCTGCTCTGGAAAGATCGCTGGAATATATGGCTTCTATCGATTCAACCTTGTCTGCCAGAAAATTTGCTGTCAGGGTGGCGTCTCTTATACCGATAGCGCTTAGAGGAACGTCAGAGCTTCCCTGCCATTTCCCGGTAAGATTCCATTCTGTTGAGCCATGTCTGACTATGTAAACTCTCATGATTCACCTCCAATGACTATTTCATCAACTTCAAAATCTCTGGTTTTCATACCATGTAGTTTTATTTTTTTGCCTGTGTCAATGATGAGTGTGTTTTTTTCGGATGCTTTTTCAAGATGGTCTATAGGTACCGGTCCGTTTATTATCCTCGTTACTGTATGTATTTCACTAAAAATCGATTTTTCTCCAAAATGTCCCTTTTTGAAAACCACGAAGCCTTTTTCTGGAACGCGAAATTTTACTGGAAGAAGGGTTCGCCCATCGGTTATGAATTTTTTTCCGCTAGCATTTATCGCAACGAAAGCAGCAATTCCTGTGCAAGAGCCAGCAACCAAGGAAGTCAATGTTCCGTCAACGAAATCTTTGTTTTTTTCATCAAGTTCTACCTCAAATTCCGTAAGGTTGAATCCGAAGGTTTCAAATTCCATGGCAGCTTTTTCAACCAGTGACTCCATTTCTTCAGTTATTTCTTCCTCCTTGTACCCAAAGACTTTCAGAACGGATTTCAGGTCAGGATCAACGCCGGAAAGGGCATTGTTTATGTCTTTGAGCAGCTTGATCCTGCTTCCGTATTGATCAAAGAATCCTGTTTTTATTAAGAATTCGAGATCAGCGGCAGTGAGATAATTACGATTTTTTCGTACGTAAGCAAAGAAGTTTTCCTCCTTGGGTGGTTTGGAGGTATCTATCTTTGTTAGAGATGGTCTGAAATCACCCGGTACAAGGATTATGTTGTTTCTATTTCCAGGGTTAAAAATTGAGAACTTGAGTCCCAATTCCCGGGCCTCTGCCGCCGCACGTAGTCGAGAACCACTATCCATCAACGGGATCAGAAGTTTGTAGAAGAGTACGGGATTATTTGCCTTATGATAAGCGATCCAATAGGATAACAATGAATAAGCGATGCTATGGGACTTGTTGAAGCTGTATCCAGAGAAATCCCTCAGAAACTCAAGATATTTGCTTATTTTTTCAGAATTTTCCGGACTTCTTTCTTGAACAACTTCAGCGAGCTTTTCAATGGTTTCGGTATCTTTTTTAGATAACGCTCTACGAAGAAGTTCACCTTCTTCTGGTTTGAGCTTCAGTTCAGAAATGGCCAGTCTTATTACCTGCTCCTGGAATATGAGCAATCCCAATGTATCTTCCAGAGAAGCAATGTGCTCTCCGGCTGTGTAATTTCCAATTGCCTTCAAGAAACGTCTTCGTCTTATGTATTCTCTTGTTATCCCGGAGGATATAGGGCCGGGTCTGTTCAGGGCAATTCCAATTGCGAGGTCCTCGAGGTTTTCAGGAGAAATCTTTTTTATTATTGCTGTTGCTTCATTACCTTCAATCTGGAAGATTCCCGTGGTGTAACCCCGGGAAAGAATGGCGAAACTTTTTCTGTTATCGGGATTTTTGTTCCATGGTTCTTTTCCTTCGCATAATTTTCTTAAGAGGGAAAGATTTCTCAATCCCAGTAAATCAACCTTTTGAAATCCCAGATATTCGAGGGATTTCATGTCCCATTGCGATATGTATATTTCATCGCTTTTCCTGAGGGGAATGATGGTTCTCAGATCTTCTTCTGAAAGTATTATCCCGGCTGCATGTACCGAAAGAGTGCTATAAAGTCCTGATAGCTGGTTTGCGAATTTGAAGATTGAAGTCATGCGTTTATCTTTTGACAGAGAAGATGGCAGAAATTTTCCATTTCTGCTCCAGGAGATAAGGTTGCGAATTTCCGATTCGGAGACTTTCATCTTTCTTGCGAGGGCTCTTGCGGCGGACCTGAAAGAAAAGGTCCCCATGGTTTGTATAAGGCAGACCTTTTCACTGGAGAAATGTTCAGTGATTTTATGAATCAACTCTGGCCTTTTTTCATCTTCAACATCGAGGTCTATATCGGGGAAATCTTCCCTTGCTGGATTCAAGAACCTTTCAAAGTAAAGATCGTATTTCAGAGGATCTACAGCCGTGATTCCAAGGGCTCTAACGAGTAATGAACCAACGGCAGAACCTCTTCCGGGCCCTACCCAGCACCCGATACTTTTTGCCAGCTTGACTATTTCAGCAATAAGAAGAAAATAATCCTGAAATCCTTTGTCCTGAACTATTTTGAGTTCCTTATCAAGTCTTTCGAGATATTTCTTATCTGTTATTCCAGCCTCTTTAAGGCCTTCAATGGCAAGTGCCCTTAGTTCTTCTATTGTGGTGTGAACTGGAATTTTATGTTTGAATCTGGGTAATTCAAAAGGTTCTTTTAGTGCCGATTCTAGAACGCCGATATTCGGTTGGATGATTTTTTTGTATTCTTCTTCGGTTAGAAGATGGTAATCCGCTTCGGGGATATTTTTTTCTCCAAGTGAAATATATATTTTAAAGAGGTTTTTTTGCCTGGGATCCACATACCTGCTTTCCCATACAGGAATCTCCGAAGTCTCATCCAGATTCTTGGGTACTCCCTCGATGACCACCACATCTTCTGGAGAATCTGTCAGTTCATTTTCCAGAGCTATTAGTTGTAAGAAACCTTGAGACGACGTCGGGATGTAATACCTGGTTTCCTTTTTTAGTCCAGGAATAACATTAATCCCCTGTTCTTTGAGCATTCTGAACCAGAGAATCGATGAGGATAGGGAGGAATCTATGAGTATACAAGTATCGTATCCTTCTTTTTTGAGAGCAAATGCCGTTTCTTTAGGATTCAGAATAGAAGCGTAAAGCTCATGAGAGGTGACAACAAAAGCGACCCTCATAATTGTTTTCTCCTTAACTCAAAAAGGTTTCTGATGACCTTTAGCATATCTTCTGGAACGCGTGCGACAAAGGTCATTTTTTCCCCTGTCCGGGGATGGTGGATAGATATCTGCAAGGCATGGAGCATGTGCCTTTCTGCCCCAAGTATAATATCGTCTTTGTGTCTTCCATACAATTTATCACCGAGTAAAGGATGGCCTATTTCTTTAAAATGCACCCTGATCTGATGTGTTCTTCCTGTTTTGGGCTTTGCAAGAACCAGAGAGGCTATATTTCCGAAATAGGTGATCGTTTTGAAGAGCGTGTGAGATTCCTTGCCTGTGGCTGAAACAGTCATTTTTAATCGGTTAACTGGATGACGTGCTAGAGAGAAGTTTATTTCTCCCTGAAGGGGTGTTTTTCCTCTGGCTATTGCGAGGTAATATTTTTCTGTCGTTCGTGCTTTGAACTGTTGTACAAGAGAATTATGTGCTCGGTCGTTTTTTGCAACAACTATAACCCCGCTCGTTTCCTTATCCAATCTGTGAACAATACCTGGTCTCATAATTCCGCCAATACCCTGTAAATCATTACAATAATTCAAAAGAGCGTTGACGAGTGTTCCAGAGGTTTTATTGTGAACGGGGTGCACTATCATATCCGGAGGTTTGTTTACGACAATGATGTCGTGATCTTCGTAGATTATATTTAGAGGGATGTTTTCGGGTTCCACAGTACCGGGTTCAACTTTTTCTGGAAATGTATAAGTCACGATGTCGCCGCTTTTCACACGATAACTGGCCTTTTTTTTCTCCCCGTTTACTAGAACTCCTCCATCTTTTATATGTCGTTGAATTGCGGTACGTGAAACCCATTGAGGAGCCTTTTCAGAGAGAAATTTATCCAGTCGCCATCCGTCTTCACGATTGGTTACAATCTGTTCTTCTGGCACTGTGTTCCCTCCGATAGTATAGGAACAAAAGAAGAATTGTTCCAAGAACGATAGACGTATCGGCCACATTAAAAACAGGCCAGTACGGGAGTTCTATAAAATCAACAACATAACCAAGTCTCAGGCGATCTATCAGGTTTCCAAGAGCACCACCAATGATCATCCCGAAGAAAAATTGCTCTATTTTCGAAAGTCTGTTTTTGAAAATAACCCCGAATATGAGAAGACCAATGATAATTGTGGTAGAAATTGAGGCAATAAGGATCCCCTCTACTCCGCTGAACATTCCAAAAGCGACACCCCTGTTGTGAACGTAACGGAATCCGAGAATTTTTCCCAGAATGTCTATACGCTGGAAATAATTCATGCTGTTTTCCACAATACGTTTTGATAGCTGGTCCAATATGACCACCAGAACGATTCCAAAAGAAGAAAGCAACTGTATCACCTCGGGAAAGTCATTTGAAGACTCAAAGCCGCCTCTTTAAGAGGCGGCTGAATGTTACTGCATTTTCTCCATCAAAGCTTCCATTTCGGAGTCATCCATCTCGAAGTTTGCGTAAACTTCCTGTACATCATCGTTATCTTCGAGGACATTTAGAAGCTTCAAAAGTTTTTCAGCGTCGTTACCACTGACAGATACGGTGTTCTTCGGGATATAGGTCAGTTCGTAAGAAGCCGTATAACCGTTTTCTTCCAGTGCGTTTTTAACATTAGATGCTTCCTCAGGAGCAGTTATTATTCTAACAGGATCCTCTTCATCCTGAATGTCTTCGGCGCCGGCGTCAATTGCAAGAAGCTGAAATTCATCCATGTCAGAAATCTCGGATCTTGGGACGGTTATAACACCTTTTCTTTCGAACATCCAGGCAACACTACCGCTTTCAGCCATGTTCCCACCGTGTTTGGAAAGCAGATGCCTGATTTCCTGGGCCGTCCTGTTTTTGTTGTCTGTGAGAGCTCTTATAAGCATGGCAACTCCACCGGGAGCGTAACCTTCATATAAAGCTTCTACGAAGGACTGTCCTTCAAGTTCTCCAGCACCCTTTTTGATAGCCTTTTCCATGGTGTCTTTCGGCATGTTGGCAGCCTTTGCTCTTTCTATGGCGGCTCTAAGAGCATTATTCGTGTTTGGGTCTGTTCCGCCTTCACGTGCGGCTACCATTAGCTCCCTTATTATTTTGGTGAAGATCTTGGACTTCTTTGCGTCCTGGGCCATCTTTCTGTGTTTAATATTCGCCCACTTATTGTGACCTGACATGCTTTTTCCCTCCTATATAATCCAGAATATTAGACGTGGGTACACCATCTTTATAAGCTTCAAGCACAAAAACATAAATTCCTTTTTCAGAAAGGCTCTTTTCTTTGCTCATTATTTTTATAAGATGCTGATATGACAATGATTTATCCATCGGCTGGAAATATTTTACCATAAAGTAGTTCCTCAGCGCTGAGACGGAAAGATGTTGATACGTTTCTTTAGCTAAAAAGATTTTCCGAGATTTCTTCGTTTGTTTGGTTATCTCTGTAGCTTCGGAAAAACGAGATGGATCGAAGCAGTTTTTTGGCAAGAACAAGAAATATTGGTAGGAATCAGCTACGGAACGCAAATCAAATTTTTCATCAACCTCCCAGACTTTGAGTAATGATATCCCAAAAGGTGCCGCTTTCGAAATCCTTTCTGTTATATCAGTAACAGGGCTTTCTGTTTCTATGGTCATATAGATAGCTGCAGTAGCTACCCCGGTTAGAACAGCGGGTAAATAACTCAACTTTATGTGCGGGTGGTATCCTTTTGTAAAAGACAACGGAAGCTTTGCGCGTCGAAGGGTTCTTTCAATGGCCGTACTTGTCTCCTGGTGGGAAAGATACCTTATAATACCTCCCTTAACCATTCGCAATACATATTTAGGCAAAGATCCCATCTCCAATTCAAAATTTAGTAAAAACAATTCTCTAAAGGCACTTCACTGCAGTATAATTGTATGCGAAATGTCCAAATTTTACAATGGTGGTGAAAGTATGTGGTTGGTGATGGCAGATTCTCATGATAATCTCGAGAACCTGGAAAAAGCTGTTCGGATCGCTGAAGAACGGAGAGCGAGTGTTATATTTCATTGTGGTGATATAGTTTCTCCTTTTGCCGCTAGAATCCTGGCAGGATTTAGCGGAGAACTGTATGTGGTTTTTGGAAATAACGATGGTGAAGTCTTAGGGCTAAAGAGTATACTGGGAGATGCCATAAGAAAAGGACCATATGAAGTTGTGGTGAGCGGAAAAAAGGTTATGCTAATGCACGAGCCCATATCCTTCAATAGATTAAAAGATCTCGACTATGTATTTTATGGGCATACCCACGAATTTGATATTTTTGAGGAAGAAAAGCCTTTTATACTCAATCCGGGCGAGAGTTGTGGTTATCTCAGTGATAATGCAACGTGTGTTTTGCTTGATGAAGAGACAGGTGAATTTGAACTCGTGGAATTATAACCTTCGTTTAACCGATAGAATAGAATTGAAACGTATAATCGACAGGCAAGAAAGCTGAAAAAAAGATAGGAGGGTTTCTTTGTGGAGAAAAATGTTGTTAAGGCAGAAAAGAACGTGGAAATAGTTGAATTTACCTTTGGACCGGATGAGATCGCTGAAGCGGAAAATGAGATAGTCAGGTATGTAAACAAGAACTACACGATACCAGGATTCAGAAAGGGTAAAGCTCCGAAGAGAATAATTGAGACCTTTTTCGGTGAAAATTTCAGAGATATGGTTCTGGAAGAACTTTCCAGGAAGATTGAGGATACTCTCAAAGATGAAGAACTTTTTATTCCTGCTGTCATTGCTGACCGAAAGATCGAAGGTGATGTTGCTGTCTTCGTAGTTGAACTTCACCGCGAGCCAAAGGTTGAACTCAAGGATTACACTGGCCTGGAGTTGTCCGTTCCCAAGCAGGAAGAGGTTCTCGCCAATTACGTGGATAACAAACTCGAGGAGCTTAGAAACGAAGCGGCTATAGTTGAACCAAAGGACGGGCCAGCTGAAATTGGTGATGTTATTAACATTGAGTACACGATAGAAAAGGATGGCAAGATAATTGCCGATCATAAAACACAGGAAATACTGATCGTTGAAGATGATGACAGACCCATTGTTACGAACGTAATTGGAAAGAAAAAGGGAGATATCGTTGAATTTGACAGAACCTTTGAAAACTCAAACAACAAATACCATTACAAGATAGAAATTAAGGAAGTCCTCAAGAGAACGCTTATGGAACTTAATGATGAATTTGCCAAAAGTGTTGCCTCTGAAGTGAACACCCTGGAGGAACTGAAGAAGAAACTGGAAGAGGAAGGGCTCGAGGCTTTCGAAAGCTGGAAGAAAGATTTCCTGCGCCAGCAGGTACAGGATAAATTAGCAGAGCTTGTTGAACTTGAGATTTCTGAAAAAACACTGGACTATTTTGTCAATAGGGCAATAGAAAACGCAAAGAAAGAGAACACTTATGATTCTTATCTGAAGCAGGCTGGCAGTGAAGAAAAGCTTTATGAAGAATTCAAAACGGGTATTCTCAACGAATTGAAAAAGAACACAGCCATTGAGAAGATAGCAGAAAAAGAACAAATCGAAGTAACCGATGAAGAGGTTATGAAGACCGCAGAAGAACTTTCGACCTATTGGGGAATTTCACCGGAACGTGCAAAAGAGATTGTCAAAACCAGAGAAGATATTAGAAACGATATTGTAGAGAACATACGTCGAACGAAAGTACAGGACCTTATCGTGGAAAAAGCCACAATAAAAGAGATTAGTGCTGATGAACCCGTTGAAGAACAGAAAGAGGAAGAAGAAAAGGAAGAAGCAGGTTCGGAGAATTCAGAAAACAAAGAGTAAGAGATAAAGAATATAAACTGCGTGCGGAAAACCGCACGCAGTTTTAATGGGGGGATTTTTTTGAAAAAGAGGAGAATTATTCTTGGCGTATTTTGTGCGGTTGCAGCTGTTGCACTTTTTTTCTTCCTTAAAGTAACTTTTTCCGGTGAACTCATCGTTGATCCGATAATAGTAACCATAGGTCCTTTCAGTGTGAGATGGTATGGTGTGCTTATCGCCACCGGGATTGTTCTCGCCTATATCCTTGGAAGGAATTTCGCTTTGAAGGAAGGTATTAAAGAAGATTATCTGGTGGAAATGGTATTTTGGGGAATAATCGCGGGAATAATCGGTGCCAGATTGTATTATGTTGCTTTTAATTTCGATTACTACCGTGACAATCCCATAGAGATTTTCAAAATATGGAACGGTGGTCTTGCAATCCATGGGGCTTTCTTCGGAGGGTTGTTCGCGGGATTTCTTTACACCCGTTTGAAAAAATCGGCGGGGATCCGGTTCTTTCAGGCTTCGGATATTTTTACGGCTGTTTTGCCTCTCGCCCAGGCGATAGGCAGGTGGGGAAATTTCATGAATCACGAAGCTTACGGTGCCCCAACAGATCTACCGTGGAAGATGTTTGTTCCCCGGGGATACAGAGTGCCGGGATACACGCAGTATAAGTACTTTCACCCAACCTTCTTATACGAAAGTCTCTGGGATATATTTGTATTTATCGTTCTGTTCAATTACATGAAGAAGCGAAAGCGGTACGGTGAGGTAACGGGATTGTACATGATACTCTATTCCATGGGTAGATTCGTCATAGAAGGATTGAGGCTTGACAGCCTCTATGTCGGTGAGCTGAGAACCGCAAAGCTGGTTTCTGTGATTCTGATGATCGTGGGGTTGATCATATTCTTTCATGCAAGATATAGAGGTGAAGAAGTTCGAAGAGTCTCTTGAAAGCCCTCGAACGATGGCTTATTCGATTTTTTATTTCTTCCCCTAATTCGCCGAAGGTTTTCTTATAACCTTCGGGAATGAATATAGGATCGTATCCAAAACCTTTGTTGCCTCTTATTTCTAAGGCTATTGTGCCCTCTACCGTTCCTTCGGCTGCGAGGAGGATGAAATTTTTCGGATCAAAAAAGGTTGCGGCGCATCGGAAACGTGCGGTTCTGTTTTCGACGTTCGCAAGTTTTTCGAGGATTGCTTGCATTTTCTCTTCGTAAGAATGCTCTTCCATGAAACGCGCAGAATGCACGCCAGGGAAACCGTCAAGCGCATCGATTTCGAGGCCGGAATCATCTGCTATAAGGGGAACACCCAAATTTCGAAAGGCTTCAACTTTTTTTATTGAGTTTTGAATGAAGGTGTCTCCGTTTTCATCGATGTTTAAGGACACATCAAGAGATGTTATACTCTCTATCTCAACGCCTTCTGGGGCTATTTTTTGTATTTCCAGCAATTTATGGGTATTCCCGGAAACAAGATAAACTTTCATTTTTTCAACTCCTTGACTTTTTGTATAACCTCTGCAGGATTTTCGGATCTGAAGATAGCGGCTCCCATGATGAGTATATCTGCCCCGTAATCGACGACTGTCTGTGCATTTTTCAGGTTTATTCCACCGTCAACAGCGATCCTGAAATTCAGACCTTTTTCCTTCCTTAAGTGATCAAGCTTGGCAATTTTTTGAGCTGTTTCGGGAATGAAGCTTTGGCCCGTGAAGCCAGGGTTAACTGTCATGATAAGAACACCATCGACAAATTGTATGATCTCTTCAAGCGCAGATACGGGTGTATGGGGATTAACTGCGACAAAAGCTTCAACGTCGAGGCTTTTAATTCGATCGACAAGTCTGTGAAGATGCCTTTCAGCTTCTATATGAACCGCGAGTATTGAGGCACCGAGATTGGCGAATTTCTCTATGTACTGTGATGGATTGTCAATCATGAGATGAACATCCAATGGTGGTGTGTCCAGCTTATTAAGGGCTTCCATTATAGGTGTCCCAAAGGTTATGTTGGGGACGAAAACCCCGTCCATGACGTCCACGTGAATGAAATCGGCATCTTTGATCTTGTCTATTTCAGCAGAAAGGTTGGCGAAATCCGCCGCCAGTATGGAAGGTGAAACCAGAGCCATTTATCTCCTGCCTCCTTTGCGTCCTTTTTTTCTTTCGGAAAGCTCATTATACATCTTAAGGTAACTTTCATAACGACTCATGGGAATATCACCGGTCTCAACAAGCTCCTTTATGTAACATCCCGGTTCTTCAACGTGTACACAATTTGAAAAAGCACACATACCTTTATGTGCCGAGATGTCTCTGAAGAAATTCTGAAGTTCTTGGGGTTCCATATCGTACGGAAGTTCAAGAGAAGCGAACCCGGGAGTATCGGCTACGTATCCTCCAAAGTCGAACTCGAGGAGTTCTGAATAGGTTGTGGTGTGCTTGCCTCTGTCTAATCTTGTGGATATTTCCGAGGTTTTTAAGCTCAGACCGGGGTTTATAGCGTTCAACAGGCTACTTTTTCCTACTCCGGACATTCCAGCCATGGCAGAAACCTTACCCTTGAAGATTTCTTTGAGGAGGTCTATATTCGTTCCTTCCTTTGCGGAAACCTCAAGAATGTTGTAGTACTCACCGTAGATATGATAAAACTTCTTCAACGGATCACGGGACGTGAGGAGATCCGTTTTGTTTACTACTATTACCGTTGGCAAACCGCTGTGTTCAGCGAGAACGAGGAACCTATCCACGATATACAGAGGAACAGTAGGCTCTTTCAAACAGGTTACGAGTATTATCTGGTCGATATTGGCTATCCTCGGTCTTAAAAGCTCGTTTCTTCTGGGAAGAATATTTTCCACTCTTCCCATCGATTCTGTTGTCTCAATGAACTCAATAATGTCGCCTACTATCGGTCGAATTCCCTGTAGCTTAAAACGTCCTGGCATGTTGCAGATGTACCTCTTTTTGGTATGCAAGTCAGCCACAACCATTGTTCTACTACCAAATCTGATAACTACACCCTTTTTCCTTTTTTCAGTCAAGCTCTCTCCTCCTGAAGATTTTTTCTTCTTAATTGACCACATGCTGCATCTATGTCACTTCCTTTTTCTGTCCTGATTGCAGCTTCGATTCCGTGCTTTTTCAGTTCTATCGCAAAACGTTCCACTTTTTCTCTGGAAGGTCTTTTTAGGGTTGGAACAACGGGATTAATCGCGATGATGTTCACGAATATCTTGAGGTGCTTAAATAATTTTGCCAGCTGTTTCGCGTCTTCTATTGAATCATTTATACCATCGATGAGGATATATTCAATGGTGATCCTCCGATTTGTTTTCCTCTGATAATATTCAAGAGACGCCATGAGCTGCTGAATGTTGTATCGTTTGTTTATCGGCATCAACATGCTTCTCTTTTCATCTGTGGCTGCATGCAGTGAAAGTGATAATCTTACGTCCATTCCTGAATCAGCGAGTCTTATGATTCCTTCCGGGATGCCAGCAGTTGAGATGGTGAAGTGCCGTATTCCAAGGTTTCTTCCCGCGGGCTCATGCAGGATTTCAATGGATTTAAAAACGTTGTCAGTATTTAAGAAAGGTTCTCCCATCCCCATGAATACGATGTTGGTAACATTTTTTCCCATGGATTTTTCCATAAAGATGACCTGCCCCACTATTTCTGAGACGCTGAGATTACGTTTAAAGCCACTCATTCCTGTGGCACAAAAGATGCAGCCGAGCTGACAACCAACCTGTGTGGAAATACAAAAGGTTGTATGATCAGGATGTCTCAGTATTACCGATTCTATAAACTCACCGTCATGCAACTTCCAAAGGAATTTTTCAGTGCCGTCTATTTTTGAAAGACTTCTTCGAACTATTGTCATTTCAGGATATCGAAAGGTTCCAGACAGAAATTTCCTGAAATCTTTCGGAAGGTTCGTCATATTAGAGAAATTGAGAACCTTCTTTTTATAGATCCAATCGAATATCTGAGAAGCTCTATATTTTTCATAACCTTCATCCACAAGAACTTTTCTTAGTTCATCCAGTGTCATCTCCAGCAACTGCATCCCTTTATTTCCTCCTCATTCTAGCGATGTATCCAGGTCTTGGGCTATTGGGAGGCAAAAGCCAGTAACCGTATCCATCCCACGTACCCCGCAGGTTATACCTTATCATAAAATCGTCCAGGGGAACAGGGACAAATTCTTTGAGAGGTGCGAGCAGTTGAGTGTTTTCTTCCAGTGTCAGGGTATTACTTAAATAAACAAATTCTTCTATGTTCGCTATTCTATTGGAAAGTTCCTTTTTCAGCTCATTTGCACTTTTTAATAACTCTTCTTTACTGATTGTATGAAAGAGCCATGGTTTTTCAGAAAGCAAAGCAAGCGAAGAATTTTCGGGTTTAATTACAGGGCACCGGAAATATTCGTTTACTATATATTCAAGTTCGTCAATACGTTTCAAAGAAGAGATTGGTTCACCCTTTTCGAGAACGATAATGCAATCTGAAAAATCGCTTTTATCGTAGATGTATCCTTTTTCATCCAGCAGATGGTATTCTCCTTTTGGGATGCTGTAAACCTGAAGAGGCGGTTGCTGGTTGTAACTCAAGAGTTCTTCGAGCGGGTTGATCCACTCTATTTCTTCCCAGTAATCAACCAGCCATTTTGGGTGGGAATACTTGAGCCAGATGGGCTGTTCCGGCAGAGGGGTTTCAAGTTTGCTTATCTTTCGTAGGACCGCATTGACCAGTTTTTTAAAACTCTTTGCTTTCAAAAGTTCAACACTGGAGTGTATCGCGGCAAACTCTGGAACACTATCCATGTAAAAAAGCTGAGTTACCCCCAATCGAAGAGCATTCATTACCGGTGCCGGCAGTTTTTCCGGTTTTTTGAGAAACTGATTCAGTATGTAATCTATCTGAATGCGTTTTCTGAGGGTTTCCATTACCAAATTCATATAGAATCTTCTACCAATAGATGAAAGGGTGGAGATGGCTATCTCCACCTTCCTGAATGGTATATAACCGTTTTGATCAAAAAAAGCCAATGTTTCCAGAGCTTTCTGGCGTGGATCGTTCATCAGTCTCTGCGTCCAAACAACCCGGCAATGAAAATCATTCTCAACAGCTGAAGCATGGCCATCGCCATAGAAGCGATATAGGTCATTGCTGCCGCAGAAAGAACCTTATTGACGGCAATTACTTCGGATTCTGGCATTCCCATTTCCGCGAGTAAGCGCTTTGCTCTTTTGCTTGCGTCAAATTCAACAGGCAACGTAATCAGAGTGAAGAGGACAACTAGTGAAAAGAGAACGATTCCAAACCGTATCATAGTTGGTGACCAGAACAGGATTCCCATGAAAAAGATAACCCAGCTGAAATATGAGCCAAAGCTCGCGACTGGTGCAAAGGCATTTCTTACAACCAGCGGAGCGTAATTCTTTGCATGTTGTAATGCGTGGCCGATTTCATGAGCTACAACCCCTAATGCCGCGATGGAACTGTTGTTGTAAGTTGCCTGGGATAATCTGACGACCTTTGCTCTTGGATCGTAATGATCGGTTAGTTGACCGGGTATTGTTTCGATTTTTATATCATACAGTCCTGAATTGTCCAGTAGACGTCTTGCGAGTTCTGCGCCGGTTATACCAAAGGTGGAACGAACCTTAGAATAATAAGTAAATCTCTGACTCACGAGAGCTTGAGCCCATATTGCTAATATTATTGCCGGGATCAAAAATATGAATGTTGGATCAAAGAAAAGCACACGATCACCTCCTCAATAGATTATACCATCATATATTTGACGTTTTTCTTATCGCTTTGTTCGATGAGTTTTTCGATAAAAAAATAACATGAATCTGAATTGTCATCAGAGTATAAAGAACGATATAATAATGTGGGAGGGATAAAATGTTTTATATAACAAAAGAGGTTACTTTTGATGCTGCGCATAACCTGACAAGCTATCATGGGAAGTGCGAAAAGCTTCACGGGCATACCTACCGTCTTCAGGTAACGATTAAAGGGGAACCGGATGAGGAAGGGATGGTTATAGACTTTGCTGAGTTGAAAAAAGTCATTAAAGAAAAGATACTGGACAAGCTCGACCATTCTTACATAAACGATTTAATACCCCAACCTACTGCCGAATATATTGCACGATGGATTTTTGATGAACTCGAACCCCTTGTAAAGACGGATAAGAGGAAACTTTTTGAGATCGTTCTCTGGGAAACCCCAACGAGTTTCGTGAGATACAGGAAGGAATGACCGAGCGTTGAATTTCCCCATTGGAAGATACGTTCCAATTAATTCTCCCATTCACGAAATAGATCCGCGCGCGAAGCTCATAGTTTACATCAGTCTGGCGATTCTCTTCTTTTTTTTGCCAGAGCCCAGCTGATTTTATGTTTATATACCTGTTATTCTTTTTGCAGGCGTATTTGAGTAACGTCCCGATAAAATTCTATTTGAGAAACTTAAAGAGTGTATATCTCATAGCATTGTTCATTGTGTTTTTCCAGATTTTTTTCACTCCCGGGAAGGTCATATTCCAGATTGGTTCGCTGATTGCTACCATAGAGGGTATGAAAAATGCGGTTGTTCTGGTTTTGCGGTTGTTTGGGGCTGTCCTGTTCAGTACCTTGTTGTCTTTCACAACAGCTCCATTGAGGATGGCACACTCCATAGAAGATCTTATGCTCAGACTGAAGTTTTCACAGAGAATTGCCAGAAGCGTAGGGCTTATTTTCTCAATATCAATGAGGTTCATTCCCATTCTTTCTAAAGAGGCCGAACAAATAGTACTAGCTCAACGAGCCCGGGGCGCGAAGTTTAAGAAAAACGGGCTGTTTCCAGAACTTCGAACCTTTATAGCCATAATCGTTCCACTTATTGTTCTTTCAATAAAAAAAGCCGACGAACTTGCAATCGCAATGCAGGTTCGCGGCTTTGACAGAGCTCATAAAACATCGGTGAGACAGGATTATTTCCAATGGAATATAAAAAGCTCCCTTTTGTGTTTTATGGGGGTTTTATCCTTCTTGTTTGTTATTCTCAACTGATCTCAGCCCATATTAAAGAGCTCCAGCAATCTCTGAGGAGCTATTCTCGCCATGGCTTTTGCTGCTGATAATCTCAACTTCCCGTCGTTTGTGGTGGTGTTTATAATCTTTTCGAGTTCAACAAGGGCATCAGTGATCTTCAAAAAACCAGCCACTCCCACTGCGAGTATCCTAACAGAACGTTCTTCTTTTTTATTCGCAATTATCCGGACAACATGATCACCAAGAGTAAGTAATTTCAGCCTTTTCGTAGCCCGCAACCCGGATTTTTTGAGTCGTGTTGAGGTTGAAAGAAGGGCGATCTTCACATCTTCTTCGATAGAATAGTCAAGCATCGAGGCCAGGGCATCTATGACTGTGGCTCTGACTTTATCGGATGGGTCGTTTAAGGCATTCCTCAAAATGCCTACCATAGCGGGTTCAGAGAGCTTTTTGAGAATACGGGCACCCATAAGTCTCAATTCTTCATCCACGGAATCAATAAATTTTTCGGCAATTCCGAGAAGGCTCTCGTCGTAACCGAGTTCTTTTCCGTAAACCCTGGTTGCTGCCACGGCTATTTTTGGATCTTCGGAGTCCATTAGTTTCCTTAGCTTGTCTGATACCATTTCTGGTGGAAACTTTCCCAGTATTTCTATACAGGCTGTTTTAAGTTCCGGATGAGAAAATTCGTTGATCTTCTCCCAGAGTAATTCTGATTCTTTTTCACCGATTTTTTGTACCTTCAAAGCTATAGCGACTTTCCTGAGTTTTTTGGGTAATTTTAACATCGCCTGTTCTTCAAGGGGAATATGACCCTTATAAACCTCAAGCATAGTCTTAATTTCGTTGCTGGGGTCGTTTTCAAAAGTTTTCAATTCTTCAAATGAAGCGTCAGTCTTGATCATTGTTTCAACAAAGGCTTTTCGCACTCTTTGGGAAGGTTCCTTTGCTATCTTTTCTTTTAGCTCATCATCAAGGAGTCCAAGCTCGACAATATATTTAACAGCGGTCGTTCTAACTGTTTCACTTGGATCTTCGAGAGCGCGCACGATTGCCATATCATCCGTGCCGGTTTTTGCAAGGTATTCAATAGCGGCTTTCCTAACCGCCGGGGACTCATCTTCGAGGTATTTTTCAACATCTTCTAACACTACTTCTGAGGTTGCAGATTCCCGAATTGCTTTGGCACGAATGAATGCCGATGGTGATTTGAGCATCTCTGAGAGATGGAGTTCCCTGCGTCCTTGAATTTCATCTTCAAGGGCATTCAGAATCATTCTTAGTTCCTTTGAAGCCATATTTTTTCACTCCTCGTTTAAACTATGAGAAAGGGAGTAACTATCTATTGTTAAAGTGATAATTCCGTCGGAATATTCGAACTTAGCTTCTTTTTTGTACTGGGCGATGGTATTTACTCCGGTTTTTTTTCTGTTCTGCTTTGCCGATCTTACAACACGCTTATCTTCGGTGATATAGTAGGTTACTCTTACATAGTTTCCGTCTTGTATTTTCATAAAAGAAAACCTTGTGGAAGTGGGGGTTCCAATAGTTCGCTGGTACGTCAAAAGATCCCTTTCAAAGAATTCGAAAGCTCTTTTTAGCTCGAGAATATGTTTTATCGTGCCCATGTATTGCGAATTCACGAGATTGAATTCTGTGAAGACAGAAAAAACGACAGCAACGATAAAAATCGTCGCCACCAGAGACATCAAAATTCCAACGAGACTAAATCCCTTCTTCATCCTTCAAGCTTTCTGCGAGGTCAAGAGTTGCCTCGAGCCTTTCCAATGTTTTCTCTTTCCCAAGCACAGCAACGGTTTCAAAAAGTCCCGGAGTGACCAATCTGCCTGTTACGGCTCCTCGAATTGTCTGGAAGGTGTTTTTCTTGGAAGTGTGCTTCTCTTCACTCACGTCCCGGATAACCTTCTCCACGCCTTCAATAGACCAATCATCGTTCTCTTCAAAACGCCTTATGGCGGCTTCTAAAACCTCTGTGCTCCAGCTTTTTTTGAGATATTTATCCACAAATCTGCTTTCATATTCCAATTCATCTGAAAAGAAAGGAGCAGAAAAATCAAGGAGCTGCGACATGGTATTTATCTTTTCGCGACAGATCGAAATAACCTGTTTGCTGTACTCAGGATCTTTCAGTAGTTTCTCATAAAAATCGAATTTTTCAGTGTATCTCAACCAGAGCTCGAACTCGGTCATGAGTTCCTCCAATGGGATCACTCTGAGGTGCTTACCGTTGATCCATTCAAGCTTCTCATAGTCAAAAATAACGGCTTTATTGGATATGGAACGGGGATCAAAGTCCCTGATTTTATCTCTAAAATCAAAGATCTCTTCATCTACACTCCATCCCAGAAGTGCAAGATAATTCATAAGGGCAGTGCTCAAATAGCCTTCTCTCCTGAAGTAATCGACGCTCGTGTGTCCATGCCTTTTAGATAACGGACTTCTATCATTGCCGAGTATAAGAGGTATATGCATAAACGTCGGCGCTTTCCAGCCGAAGGCGTCGTAAATCATCAGTTGTTTCGGAGTGTTCGAGAGATGGTCTTCTCCACGGAAGACATGGGTGATTTCCATCAGATGGTCATCTATCACCACGGCAAAATTATAGGTAGGGAACCCGTTGGATTTTATTATAACGAAGTCGTCAAAGGTCTCGTTTTTAAAAACCATGTTGCCTTTGAGAAGATCTTCAAAGGTGGTTTCGCCTTCCTTTGGAACCTTGAAGTTAACAGTATATGTGTATTCTTCTCCAAGATCTGTGGGTTCTTCCGTAGTGGTTTTAATAACTGTTTTAGGATCGTCTTTGTGATATATAGCATAGTATGCGTGATTGTTCTTTACCAGTTCATCCGCATACCTTTTATACAATCCCGCTTTGGTGCGTTCACTCTGTCTGTAAGGACCGTACTTTCCACCTATGTCCGGGCCTTCATCCCAGTTAAGACCACACCACCGCAGGGAGTTGATTATCTGTTCTTCAGATTCTCTAGTGGACCTTTCTGTGTCGGTATCCTCGATTCTCAAAATAAAACTTCCACCCTGATTTCTTGCGAAAAGCCAGTTGAAAAGAGCGGTCCTTACGCCACCCACGTGCATATGTCCTGTGGGGCTCGGTGCAAATCTACATCTTACCATGGTATTCCTCCTTTAGATGTGTAGCATCAATTCTTCTATTGAGGATATTTGAAGGATCTTTGTCAGGCGGCGATTATCCAGATAATACCCGTCTATTAGGGTAGGAGCTATCCTATCGGTCCAGCCACCTGTACCACGGAATAGTATAACAGGTTTTTGATAAGCGTAAGAGGTAACAATTTCGAAGAGGGTACCGACTTCTCCACCTATGGAAATAACCATATCTGCTGCATGTATCAGTACCAGAGAACGGACAAGATAATCCTGACCTGTGTCCAGATTAATTGTGTTGTATGGATTTCCCCTTGCGCCCTTTGGTAAAACGCCTATGATAGTACCTGAGGCCTCTTTTGCACCTCTGGCAACCAATTCCATCACACCGTCTCTCCCGCCAGTAATGATAGTGTGGTCTTTTTGTGCCAGAACCCTGCCGGTTTGAACACAGATCTCTTCCAGAGATTTCACAGGATCTTTATCAATGGGACCCGAATAACCGATTACCGCTATTCTCAAACTATCTCTTCCCTTCCAAGATAATTCTCTATGACCTTGCTATCTGATAGAACTGTATCTGGATCACCGCTGGCTATGACCTCTCCTTTGTGAAGCACATAAAGACTGTCGACAACCTGGTGGATGCTATTTACATCGTGGTCTGTAACGATTACCCCTATTCCCTTTTCACGAAGTTTCCTGATCATCTTCTGAATGTCTTTTACGGTGATTGGATCGATTCCTACAAAAGGTTCATCCAGAAGAATAAAGGATGGAGAGAGAACCAGTGTTCTTGCGAATTCGAGTCTCCTTTTCTCACCGCCAGATATGAGGTCAGCGGATTGATGTCTCAGGTGAAAGATCCCGAATTCTTTCAACAATTCCTCGGCCCTTTTCTGGGCGGTTTCTTTCTGGCCTGTTAACTTGAGAATCATTAAAATATTGTCGAGCACAGAAAGGCCACGAAATATAGAGGTTTCCTGTGGAAGATAGGCAATACCTTTTCTCGCTCTTTCGTGTACGGGGAGGTGAGTAATCTTTTTCTTGTTTAAATATATTTCACCGCTATCAGGGATTACAATACCAAGGATTGACTTAAAAGCAGTGGTTTTCCCGGCCCCGTTGGGGCCGAGAATACCAACCACTTCTCCAGAATGAGCGATTATATTAACGCCCTTCAATACCTGTCTCTTTCCGAAACGTTTATAAATATCCTTACAAAGCAATATCGAACGGGTTATCACTTATTTTCGAATCCCCTCAAATATTCGATAACCTGATCTGTTATATCGAATACCTCTTTACTGTATATGACAGCCTCTTTTGTGAGTATTAGATCGTAACCCATGAAGTCAGCATAGCTGTTTATTCTTTTGCGAATCTGGTCAACGATAACCTGTGTCTTTGCGTTGTAGGTGCTTTGAAGCGTTTGTTCGTACTGGGCTTTTTTAGCGAGTATTTCCTGCTGTTTTGCAAAGAGTTCCTCGTTGCTGGCACCTTCATCCTTCATTTTTTTGTATTCTGCTACGAGAGCGTCAAGTTGCCTCTGGTAAAACTGTTGATCTTCTTGATAACTCTGATTCAGCTCTTTCCAATCCTTTGTGGATTCAAGTACCTTCTGGATGTCCACAACCGCCACGTTAGAGAGAGGGGTGGATTCGTTGGTTTTTCCGGATATGGCGACAATAGCCGTCAAAAGGACAACGATCAATGAAAGAATGAGTATTGACTTTTTCATTGGAGCACCTCCTATATAAAATTTATGAGATTAAAATTGTTTACGAGAATCGAGAAGAATGGTAACAGGTCCATCGTTGGTCAAACTTACCAGCATATGAGCCTGGAAAACGCCTGTTTCAACATGCACTCTCTCGGAAGCTTTTTTTACAAAACGGTCGAAAATTTCTTTAGCTTTATCTGGCGGCGCGGCTTCGGTAAAAGAAGGTCTCCTGCCTTTGCGCGCATATCCCAGGAGAGTGAACTGTGAAACGAGCATAAGTTGCCCGCCTTTTTCAAGAAGGGAGAGATTCATCTTACCAGTTTCATCTTCGAATATCCTGAGGTTGAGTATTTTCTCGAGCATCCAATCCAGATCCTTTTCAGTGTCATCTTTTTGAACGCCGAGAAGTACCATCAAACCATCGGATATTTTACCAACAATCTTTCCGTCTACCTTTACTTCGGCTTCACTTACCCTTTGTACGACTGCTCTCATGGCAACCCTCCTGTTCTGGCAACTGCTTGCACTCCTCTAATGCCTCTAATGCTTTCCATTACGGATGTTAAATGACCTATATCTTTGACCAGCAGATTCGCCGCAAGGATACTTTGTCCCCAGTCTCCGGAACTCACATAATACTTTTTCACCTTGGCGTTTTTATTTTCAATCTTTTCCAGGATTCTTCCAACGACGTTTTTCTCTGTTGTATCAAAAACCGCTTTTATCCAGGCATCATAACGACCGTCTAAGGTAAAAGTCCAGCTGGCTTCCAGTAACTTGTCTGCCGCAATGTTTATAAGATTCTTGCAATTTCTCACGTGTATAGATATTCCACGGCTGCTGATAACTGCAACGATTTTATCACCGGGTAAAGGATTGCAACACTTAGCGAAGTGAACGTCTATTCCACTCTGTCCGGCGATTAATACCTCTTTACCGAGGGCCTGCTTTGGTTTGACTGGTTTTAACAATTTCTTGGGGATCTCGATATCTATCGGTTGGGGTTCAAGACATTTCAGCATCTCTGCCATGGTTATTGTCCCGTCTCCGAGCTTCATAAAAAACTCGTTTTCTGTATTGACACCAGAACGTTTCATCAATTCTTTGACGCTCTCGCTGTTCAAAAGTTCTTCCATTGGTTTTGCGAGTTTTTTGCTGATCTTACGGAAGGTTTCTTTACCCCGTTCCACAAGCTCATTTTTGTATTTGGTTTTGAAGAAACGTCTTATTTTGGCTTTTGTACTGTTCGAGCGCACGTAGTTCAGCCAATCCAGGCTTGGGCCTTCACTATTCTTGTTTACTATGATTTCAACCCTGTCACCCAGTTGAAGCTGATAATTTATCGGAACCATCTTACCGTTAACCTTTGCACCTGCCAAATGATGACCTATTTCCGTGTGAATGGCATACGCAAAATCGATGGGAGTCGCACCTTTTGGAAGATGGATAACCTCACCCTTTGGGGTAAACACGAAGACCTCGTCTGTTTCCAGTTCTTTAGAAACGCTTTCTATATCTTTGAAACTTTCGATGAAATCCTTGTGCCAGTTCGATAACTGGTGGAACCAGCTTCGTTCTTTCAGGTCTATCCCCTCTTTATAAATCCAGTGAGCTGCAAGCCCGAATTCAGCCTCTTTGTGCATCTTCTCGCTTCGGATCTGGATCTCAAGAGGTTCACCTTTGTGGGTGATTAAAGTGGTATGAAGTGATTTATACCCATTTGATTTAGGGGCAGCGATGTAATCTTTAAACCTGCCGGGAACGGGTGGCCATAGAGAATGGACGATTCCAAGTATTTTATAGCAGCTAACTTCGTCTTCCGTTATGATTCTTAGGGCTATTAAGTCATAGATCTCATCGAAGGATTTGTTCTTTCGAATCATTTTTTGCCAGATGCTATAAAGGTGTTTTACCCTTCCTTCAATCAGAAAGTTTACCCTGTGCTTTCTCAATTCATTGGCAACTATATTTCTGTATTCGTCCATTGTTGCCTGACGTTCATGAAGTTTCTTCTTCACTCTCAGTTTCAACTCATTGTAGTCATTTGGGTACAGATACTTGAAGGAAAGATCCTCGAGTTCCCACTTTATTCTGTGAATACCGATTCTATGAGCGATGGGAGCGTAAATATTAAGCGTTTCCAGCGCTTTGTCCTTTCGTTTTTTGTCGTTTTTAACGAAATAAAGGGTTCTCATATTATGCAGACGGTCAGCGAGTTTAACAATGATAATACGTGGGTCGCTGGAAAGGGCGAGAAGCATTTTGCGAATTGTTTCTATCTTTATTCTGGATTTTATTTCAGCTTTATCCAGTGTTTCAGATAACTTGAGGTTATTTATTTTGGTTACACCATCTACAATTTTGGCAACTATCGGGCCAAACCGATTTTCTACATCTTCGAGTGGAACATTGCAATCCTCAACCACGTCATGCAAAAGCCCGGATACCAATGTATCCGTATCGGCCTGAAGCTCGGCAAGGATTTTTGTTACTGCAACGGGATGTGAAATAAAAGGCTCACCTGATTCTCTGTACTGTCCTTCGTGGTTTTCTCTGGCAAGCTCATATGCGGAAATAATTCTCTCCCGTTCTCTGCGTTTTAGCTTTTTTTGTAAGATCTTTTCTATTTCGGAAACTAATTTTGATCCTTCACCATTATATAGTAAGGGCATATTTTCCACCTCTTTAGCCCTTTTAACTATTTTATCATGAAAATCCGTTTTGATTCAGAGTTATTGAGCTTTTAGAGCATAAAAGCTTTTACAGCATTTATGATTACGACAACGATAAGAACAATCCTTAAAAATTTCTCTCCCTTTTTTATGGCAAACCTTACGGCGAGATAGGCACCACTCATATTTCCCAGTGCAAGCAACAATCCGACCGGTACATTCACCATACCTTTTGACAGAAAGACAACCAGCGAAGTTGTGGTGTAAATGAGGATAATCCCCACCTTGATTGCATTAGTTCTCACAAGGTTTGTCCCTATAAAGAAGGTTATCGCAGCGATCATCAGAAAGCCAATCCCTGCTTGAATGAATCCGCCGTATATACCAAGTCCGAAGAACACCAATACCCTGAGGATAGAGTTTGTTGAAGAGTTACTCTTTTTGAGTTTGGGTTTTCTTATTACAAAATAGGTCATGATCAACAGTGTGATGCCAATTACTTTTTGCAATAGATTTTTGTCTAAATCAAGAGCGATAAAGGATCCCAGAATTGCACCTGCTGCCGCCACTGTCCCGAGGGGCAAGGAAATTCTGAAAGCTTTTACTCCTTTTTTCTCGAAGCTTGTAACTGCAACAAGATTTTGAAAGAATATGGCTATTCTGTTTGTGGCGTTTGCGATGTTTGCGTCGAGTCCAAGGAACATCAGCATTGGAAGTGTAAGCATCGAGCCTCCGCCTGCGAGGGTATTCATTATTCCCGCGAGGAGACCAACGAAATATGTCGAAATGTAAAAAACCACCTGCAAGGGAAATCACTCCTGAGACCTAATCTTCTGGATTACAAGGTAGGTATATGAGCATCATACCATTTTGTTGGATAACTTTTTGTACAACTTGTACACGTGTATATAGAATCAGAACAAAATATACAATAATACCAGCTGCTGTATTGTGCAACTATTTTATGGTTATTGTAGGGCGAGTATATAATAGCATAGTCTGTAAAGATGGTTGTATAGGTTGTACGTTGTGGTGGGTACAATAACATATGAATTTGTGAGAACCTATGTAGCACATATAAGAAATGGTATAATATGTACAAATATAAACAGCATAATGTGCGATGGAGGTGTAAAAATGGCTCGTTCCATAACAATAGTAGATATACTGAATATTTTGGGAACATTGGAAGACGAAAGCGGGACACAATCTTCCAGAAATAAGTTCCTTAACGGTTATCTGCAAAAGCTTTCGAGCATCGAAGAAGTCACTGGCGACGCTACGATGTTACTCGATTCTCTAGATACCAGTGATGAAAAACAGGTGCTGTTGTATGAAAGAGCTTACGCGGATCTTACAAACAGACTTGCTGAAATCGCAGGATTCAAGGTTAATTATGTAAAATACTCCAATCGTGAAAGAATAACCGGCATCTGGGAAGCTGGAAACGACTTTAAATTGAAGGTTGCGGCTTTCATTCCATTTGAGGCGTCTCAAGGGCGGGGAATTTCCAGGCATGCGCTTCTCGTGCTACCGGAACCCGTTGATTTTCAGAGACCCTTTGTGACGTTTATGAAACTTGCTGAATTTTTGAATATGGTGGTACAGATAAACCTTCCGCTTTCCACCATTGCAGGAGTGCTGTCCATAGACGATAACTATGATAAAAAGCTAGCTCCTGTAATGGAATTGAGTATATTAGCCTTCAAAAGTAAATTAGCGCCTTTCAAACGTACAGCAACGCTTCAAAGCGAATGGGATAAAGAGGAGATCCAGACACTTCTGAATAAACTAAAACCAGCTACAAGGGTATTTCTCACTATACTGCTGGATAAAGAATCCAACGCTTCCGAAATTTATGCTAAAATGAATCCCATTTTGACAGAAATGGGAGAACCAGAAGTGAAAAGTCCCATGGCGGTGGGTGCAATCATGGGTGCCCTCTCAAAACATTATGCAGGCATAAAAGAACCCCTTGTTTTTAGAAAGAATCGCCGCTATTTTATCAATGAAAAGTACCGTGAGCTACTATCGGAATTGCTAAGCAGCTTGTGAAGCTGTGTTTGGAGTGAAAGGTGTTAGAATCGATTTTGAGGCCATTGTTTCTTAGTTGAAGAGAAATTATACGTGAATCCGAAAATAATGGCCTTAAAATCGAATATAAAAGGCGCCGTCTGTAAGCTTTAATACAAGCCGTGTTTAGAAACCGTTGTTTTGGTGATGAAATATGATACAATAAAGTGGAGACATAATGTATATTACGTCTCCACTTTTGATTATTTTCAGGGGGGAACGTAATGGATTTTGAAGATGCTGTGGAAAGGTTCGCAGAATATCTGGAATTTGTGCGGAACCTGTCGAAAAATACCGTCGAGTCATACACCAGGGATCTCAAACACTTTGGCCAGTACCTGGAAGAATATTCCCTTGACTACCGGCAGGTAAAAAGGCGTGATATCGAAAAGTTCATGAAAGAGCTTTCACAAGGAAATTTCTCGGATTCAAGGCTCTCACCCTCTTCAGTGGCCAGACATCTCTCCACCCTCAAAACCTTCTACATGTTCCTCTACGTAAGCGGTACAGTGAATAAAATACCAACAGACCTGGTAAAAGCTCCGAAAACACGCAGGCGCATACCCGAATACATTAGCTACGAAGAGATCCAGAAAATACTGGAAGCCTTCCCAGAAACCCATCTTGGAAAGCGTAACAGAGCCATCGTTGCCCTGATGTATTACTGCGGGTTGCGGGTCAGCGAGGTTTGCTCCCTCACGCTCAGGGATATCTCTTTGGAGAACGATCCCCTTGTCCGCGTCAAAAGCGGTAAAGGAGACAAAGACAGGATCGTCCCCCTCACGCCCGACGCGGTTCGGATAATCTCAGATTATCTGAAACACAGAGAAAGATTTCCCGACGCAAACAAGCATATTAAGCTCTTTGTAGGAATCCGTGGTGAACCCATTACCAGAAAATCCGTGAACAAAATGCTCCAGAACCACGTGAAAAAAATATTTCCGGATAAGCACTTCCACCCGCACATCTTCCGCCATAGCTGTGCTACACACCTGCTACAGCGCGGTGCAAGCATAAAGATAGTGCAGGAAATCCTTGGCCACGCCAATATATCCACCACAAGCATCTATCTCCATATCACCGACAGAGAAAAGCGCGAAGCTGTGAGGTTGCTCTCAAACGGGGAAAATACAGGTAAGTAATCGCCGAAGAAAATATTGTACAAAATATGCAAGCGATAAAACAGAACATACAGGGTATACAAGGACATAAAAGCACTATTAGTATGAGTCAAGTATTGTAGTTAATATACTAATTAGTATTATATAACGAGTACATACGAGTATAAGCACAGTATACAATGTACCAAGAGAGTAAACGTGTATATTCAGCGTAGAGATAGCACGTTTTCATTTCTTCTGAACAGTATTGAGCGCTTCGAGCTTTTTCCTGGTATCTTTGTAAAGCTTCGGTACGAAGCTGTCAGGATTTGAATTTGTTGAGGTGAATTCAATAACGTACCTGGCTTTTTCCTTGCGGTAGAGGACGATTTCACCTGTCCTCGCGATCGTTGAGAGCATCATATAGTCGAGGGCGTTCCTCGGAACAGCGTTCTGGGGCATATTGAGCAAAAAGAGAATGTCCCCTTCAGGAACTCCATAAACATTCGCACCGGAAACATGGTCTTTGTAAGCTCCAAACTGAATCGGAAAGGCAAGAGTCATCTTCATCGCTTCTCTCAGACTGCCGCTGATTACTTCATCGTCATAGGTTTTAATATTAAAAGCGTGGATCTTAAGACGAGGAACTTTATCTGTGGTTATATCAGGAAAGTATTTATCAACAAAATCTTCCAGAGTTTTTATGGGTGTTACACCATGCATCGATTTACCGAGCCTGTAAAGCGTTTTTACAAGCTCAACCGTTTTAACAAGTTTATTCCCGTCCGGATGGTGGAATGTTCTATCAATATCCTTCCAGATATGCCTCATGACACTGAATGCCCTATCCGCTGATTTATAGTATTCTGAGAAAAACAGGGGTATGCAGGAAAATCCTACGCAGTGAATTTCATCTATATCAATCGTGCTTTCATTTAGTGCTTTTATTGCTCCAGGTAAAGAAAGGTAAAGGATCGAATCACCGCCGAAAGCTAATCTCATTTGCCTTCCTCCTTTTACAAAGAGCCTGCCACGCTTCTTTGTAGATTTCTCTGTAGTTTTCAAAGGCATGCCATGGGTAATTTATCCTGTGGTTGAATACAAGATCGGCATTTTCAATCTCCATTGATATTATGTATTTCTCCTTCCAGCTATCCAGAAACAGAAGCAGTTCCATCTGGTCCTGAGGTTCCTTCGGCTCCTCTTTCTCAAAATTGCTGGCTACAACATAGTCTGCACCGAGCAAACGGGCTTCGTCCACTGGCACCGGCCTCAACACACCACCATCAACAGTCTGGGTTCCTCCCAGCCATACCGGAGAAAAAACACCCGGAACGGAAGAACTTGCCATAACCGCTTCAACGAGGTATCCCTCCGTTACCAGCATAGACTCGAGCGATACAGCGTCAAAAACCACAACCCCGAGCGGGATTTTACAGTCTGAAAAGGTCTTCTTACCGAATAAAGCCCTGAAGAAAGGGTAGTAATCTTCGAGGGTAACAAGGGACCTCTGTATTATGCTCCATATGTTTGGACCTTCTATCTTCTTTAAGTATTTCTTCATCGCGGGCAATTGCTCATCTACGGCGCTGGAAAATTCCTTTAGCACCTTTTCCCAGTCCTCATAGAGCGCATATAATGCCGCGACAATTGCCCCGGCGGATGACCCGGTAACAACATCGATCTTGAAGTCGTTCTCCTGAAGCAGTCTTAATACAGCTACGTGTGCAAACCCCTTTACCCCTCCAGCGGCTAAAGCTAAACCATTCATTCAATCACCTCTTGTCAACTTTACCATTTTTTACCTTTTTTATCCTAAAGCCGTTTGATTATAACGGGGGAGGGTCAATTTTCTGTGACCGCGACGGAGCGAAATATAAATATGGCAGGAACGAAAATGGATTACTTTAAAAGCGGAAGAATTATCGGTCGAATGCCAACTTTTGCGAGTACTAAATTATAATTTTTTCTTGACTGACTTTTTTATGCCTATGTTCCCAGTTGTCCAGGCTTTCAGATATCAACAAATTCAAAAATTCCTTTGGTGTCAACCCTTCCTTGTTAGCAAGCTCATCAACTCTTTCCCTTAGTTCTGCGGGTACAGTTACGGCGTAATCGCCGTTCATGGTCATAAAAAAGTTTTTTCCGAGAGCTTTTGACAGCTTCATGAGAAAAGTGTAGCTTGGAATTCTACCCATGTTCCCAAATCTGGATATGACGGATTGCTTTGTTCCCATTTTTTTTGCAAGATCCGCCTGGGTCATCCCAAGTTCTTCTCTTTTCAATTGGACTTCCAGTATAAAATCCGCAAGAGGTTGGTAAAAATCAACCTTCTCTTTTATAGAATTATCTTGCTCGATTTCATTTAAGACATCATCAAGAGATCTTTCTTTTATCCTTTTGTCTTTCATAATACCACTCCTCGAATAGCGACCCCCATTATCCTATTCGGTTACATTATATAGCCGAATGGTTATATTTACCAAGAGGATTGTTCGATGAATGAAAATACACAGTAATCACTTTTTTCTCTCTTACCTATAATCAAATAACTACCAGAATTGCCAAACAATCACCAAGTAATCACCAATTAGTTTTATGACTCGTAATAGTAACTGCTAACAATAGCGCCATCTCTTTTGACCCTGCATTCTTCGATAAGTGTAGTTGTGCCGTTTCTAAATTCTCAATATTTTAGGTAAACCAAATATATTCTCAGTACATTCAATTTTAACAATGAATCCTTCCTCTGATTTTTTCTTTTGTAATGACCAAACAGTTTTAAAATTATAATATCCTCCATTTTATTCTCCCCTTATGGTACAATTTCATACAACATTTCGCGGATATGTGAGGCTCCCCGAAAAACTGGACAAATATCAAGCAGTTACTGAATAATACACCCCCATTTTCTGGACACACGAGTTTTCCCCATTTTTCTCTGTATTTCATTAATATAACCTCAGACACTATCCCATCTCAGATCTACGTATCTCATTGCACGACAACAAGCTTTGTGGTAGAGAAGCAATTTACTAATTACCTCTTTTGATTTTTGGTTCATAAATCAGGGTTCTCCATGATTTAATGTTCGTTTCTTACATCAAGTGTCGCTTAGAATCATCTATAACAAAGAATCTAAAAGACTATTTTGGTTCAGTTGTTTCGTCGTGGTTCTTTAATTGCTAGGATTTTTGGTCGAATGAACAACATGTCGTTCATTTGATTAAGTAAAAAAATCTCTGGTTGTTAAATATCTGCAACTAAGAATAATCACAACAAGCATCTATTTCGATTTGGTTTGAGTCTGTGCTACGTTAAGTTCATCAATATCTTTTATCATACTCTTAAGCATATCAAATTCATTTAGCTTAGTTCTTTTGTTGACCAAATCTTTCCTAATTTCCAATAAGAGTTTTCCCCATAAAGTGAACAATTTAATATGATCTTGTTCTTCCTTGCCAGATTCAACGTTGTAAATATACTGCATTAATGAATTCAAAGAACGTATTACCTCATCAGAACCAACAAAGTTAAATTTAAAAGAAATCTTTCTGTAGTTTACAGAATTTATTTCCTTTATTGCTTGATTTACGTTATCAGGATTCGAAAAAATTTTTATATATGGAGAAAGTATTTCCACATATAGCTTTCTTCGTTCTTCCCTTAGCTTTTCTTGAATGTTTTTGATCTCCTCGATTCTTGCTTTTATAAACCATCCAACGGCACCACCTATGATTACTAATATTGAAGGCCCAAGCACTCTAACGATTTCCAAAAACATTTCTTTGTCCATAGGATTTTCCCTCCATTTCTTTAAAGATTATCAGGACATTCTTCAATCAAAAATCTGTATGTAGGAGCACGCACTATTCCCTTTCTAATTATTTCATCAGGAACTCCAAGTTCTCTTAGATATAGAATATGGCAAAGGAGCATTAAGCGTTCATTTGCATATACTAAAGCTTCACCTTTTAATATCTTTTCTCTCGATTTATTTGAGGGATGCGTCATATCATGTCGAGTATTAACTATAAGATGAGTGAATTTTTTTGGGTTCTTTGTTACCAGCGTTCTTAGACTGACAGGAAGACTATTGAGAACTTCTTTAAGTCTTTTATTCAGGTTATATTCATTGCAATAGTGTAATTGCTGACTAATTCTCTCTAAAATATCTTGACTTACAGTACCTTTTAGTTTGCTCTCAATAATTTCTTTTGCTTTTGTGTAAACCCTTTCAAACTCATCGTCTGGTAATAGTTTTCCAACAAATTTCTGCCTGTGAAATGCTTCTATAGATTGCATTAATATAATAAATTTTGACTCTAGATAAAGATGCTTATTGAAGAAAAGAGCCACAAATAAATTAACAGCTTTAGCGAGTTCCTTTTCTATCACAAACCATTGATTGACGATTGAATCAAATTTATTTCGAACATCTTCCAAGTTGACTATTATTTCATGGGAATTTATATCATTAGCTGTTGGAGTTCTTAACCAACCGTATATTTCAGTAGTCCAAGGATATTCTTTGTCATCTTGCTTGAAAAATTGAAGCGCTGAAACGCGGTCAAAAGGCACAACACCTCCGATTAGAAGTACAAGAAGATTCTGAATGCTTTTTGCTATTGGTTTGTACCACATTATGTTTGCTGGAGAATCCGGGGTGATTAATATACTTACAATGCTTTTAAGGGTTGCTTCCGTTTCATCACTGCTCTCTGAAACCAATCTATGTATTTCCAATTTAAACTTCATGGATTTTACATACGCTGAAACGGACTTAAAGTTCTTATGTGCTATTACTTTGTCATAATTGGAGAGTTTCACATATTCAAACGGGTATGTGCCAAGCCATTTTGATAATTCTTTTGATTCTATGGAAATGCTCTCTAAAGTTTCTAAGTTTTGTCCAAAATGGGACCCAAAGTATGCTTCTGTAAATTGCAGTAGAATAGCCTTAAAGTTTCTTCTACCAGAATGATATGTTGTTTCATTTTTCACAAATCCATTTCTGAGAGAAAGTCTCCCTTCTTCACTCTCTCCGAGCATCACATCAATATTGTCTCCAACTCGGTTATAAAAATTTTTCTGGTCGTCAAATAGTTTTATGAAGAAACTTTCGCCTTCAATATACAGTTCTCCTCTGTACTTTATGTTAGAAAATTGTGGAAACCACCATAACCCGTAAATTCTTCTTCCTTGAAGTCTTTCCAACTCAAAAATATTTATCACCTCTATTTTCGGCTTTTGTATTTGAATACAATTTTTGGAGAGGATAAAACATCGATGTTTTTGTTATGTAGATCCTTGTTCTGTGGATCAAAAAATGGCATGATTTACTTAGACCGTAATTTTTGAGATCTTGTGCGTTTTTCCTTGAATATAGAAGAGAGAATCTTATTCTTCTATATTCACATCTAACAATTTAAAGAAGGTTCCGATACTCTCTGAAATTCCATTAATACTTACATCCTTAAGAGATTCAATAAAATCGCTGTCTTTTAACTCGTTCTTCAAATCAGAATGTTCTGAAAAGACAATTTCAAAAATAGGAGTAAATATATCAAGAATCAGATCAATTTCGACTCTGGGTTCTCGAAGTTCTTGGGTTTCATATGATTTGTCTTCAACATATTTTTTGAAGTCCTTAATTACCCTCTTTAAAAATGTCTTGTTTTGATTTGAGAAGAAAACACGGAGATCGTTAATACTATCTTCATCTAAATCTCTAAAATGGCTTGAAATTCCATTGAAAATGTATCTATGTAATTTGTTGTCTAATACTATCTTGTGTTTTGCACAGCATGAATAAAAGTTTGGATTGGCAAGTAAAGTTTCTATGTTATCTCCTGCTGCTATTAGTTTATCATTAAATATTTTGGCTAATTCCTTGTCATTTTTCACTTCGAGTATGTGGTCCCATAATTCAATGTTACCTGCGCTGACTTTAGTACCATCCGAAGGATATCTATTCTCGAGAAGTTTTTCTACAGCTTTAAAGATGGTTTCTTTGGCAATTCCTATATGTTTCAAGAATGAGTAGAGGTTAAAAATCCATTCTGACTCGTGCTCCTCACTATTCAGGAGATTTTCATATATAATTTTGTAGAAAGGTTCTATTTTATTTCTATATTGGTTAGCTATTTTATTTGTAAGCTCTTTATAAATTGTATGTGGTCAAATAAAATTGACCCCCCAGGGCCATAGAAAATTGACCCGTTACCCCGTGGAAAAAAAGACCTTACTTGAGCGAGATAATAGAAACAATCTGCTCAAGGAGGTATACGAGGGGTGAAAAACGTGTACGAGGTCAAAGAGATTCAACGGCTCTATCAGGAATATGGTTCTATTCGTGAGGTAACAAGACTCACCGGGATATCCCGGAACACTGTTAGGAAGTATTTACGCAGAATCGAAGCAGTGAAATTAGGAAGCGCAAAGGAAGTGATTGTTAGGAAGCCCGTTCCTTTTAAGCGTCGGACGATTGAGCCAAGGACAGTAGCGAGGATTG